>JBKBWH010000159.1:0-4700 GCA_046289115.1 Candidatus Kryptonium sp. | reverse complement strand
AATCCTGCCAAGAAAAAAAGAAAGCATCGGAAGTTCAAACACAATCCCAGAAGCAAGTATAAGACCGATGACAAAACTCATGTATTCATTTATAGCAATTATATTTTGAATTTCCTCGCTCCCAAACCCGGCAAAAAATTTCAAAGAAATGGGAAGAAGAACAAAATAAGCAAAAACTATCCCAGCAAAAAAACACAAAGATGAAAAAGCCACTATCCATAAAACATACTTTTTCTCACGTGGCAATAAACCTGGTTCAACAAACTTCCAAAACTGATAAAGTGTAAACGGCAAGCTCAAAACAAAACCAGAAATGACAACAACCTGCATATAGAGCATAAATTGACCATAGGGCTTGAGATTTTGGAGCTCAAACCCCGCCTTCTTGGCCGGCACAATTAAAATCCCACTGACTATGACATCGCTAAAAAAAGCACAAACAATAACCCCAACCACAATCCCAAGCAACGACTTTATGATCCTCGACCTTAACTCTTCGAGATGCTCCCAAAATGTCATCTCTTTCTCTGAAATCTCGGAATTTCCCCGAACATTTACATTTTTTACATCAGCTTCACTCATGAAATACAACCGTCTTACATTAAAAATTTTTTGATAAGTTAAGCAATTAAAGAGTTAAAATCAACTTTAAAAACTCTTGAAACCAAAACTAAGCCACCCGCTGTTTTGAACTCCACAAGCCCTTTTGAGAAGTATGGTTAAATTTTTTAATTTAAACCTATGCCGATAACATATGTGAAAATAAAAGCGAGATAAAAATGGAACCAATAAGAGTTGCGTTCTTGTGGCACCAACATCAACCTTATTACAAAGAAAACGGCGAATATCTTCTGCCTTGGGTTAGATTTCACGGTGTTAAAGATTACTGGGACATGGTAAGAATACTCGACGATTACCCCAAAATTAAACAAACTTTTAACCTTGCCCCTTCCCTTATACTCCAAATTATGGATTATGTCAACAACAAAGCAGAGGATAAAACCCTTAAGCTTACGCGAAAAAGAGCTGAAGACCTGACCGAAGAGGATAAATTTGAAATTTTAAAAAACTTTTTCATGGCAAATTTCGATAGGATGATAAAACCATATCCAAGGTATCTTGAACTTTTCAACAAACGCGGTGGTTTTGCATACAGTGCTGAAAGATTTGAGGAAGTAAGCATTAACTTCACACAACAGGACTGGCTCGATCTTCAAGTTTGGTATAACCTTGTCTGGGTTGGGGAATATAGCAAGTACGATGAGCCATTTAAAAAACTTTTTGAAAAAGGAAAAAATTTCACAGAAGAAGAAAAGGAAATTTTAATCAAAGGTCATTACGAAATTTTATCGAGAATCATCCCAAAACATATCGAAGCCCAAGAGCGAGGACAGATTGAAGTTAGCGTGAGCCCATTTTATCATCCCATTTTGCCCCTGCTTTGCGACAGCTCTGTAGCTAAAATTTCATCCCCCAGCATAAAATTACCAACTCGAAAATTTACACATCCCGAAGACGCCGACGCACAAATAAAAAAAGCAATTGAGCTCTACACCGAAATCTTTGGAAAAAATCCAAATGGAATGTGGCCAAGCGAGGGAGCTATAAGCGAAGAAGTCATAAACCTCATGGTTGAAAATAAAATCAAATGGACCGCTTCAGATGAGGAAGTTTTGCTAAAATCCCTCGCTATGGGGAGCAAGGATATAAAAGACAACGATCGAATTAAAATTTACAAGCCATATAGGTTCAAAACCTCTTTGGGCGAGATTAAAATTATTTTCAGGGATAGAATCCTCTCAGACTTAATTGGCTTTGTGTATTCAAGCTGGAGCCCCGATGATTCAGCACATGACCTTGTAAATAGAATTTTAAGAATTCGGGATGAAATAATTAAAAACGAGGGTGAAGAAGCGTTAAAATATTCACTTGTCAGCATAATTTTAGATGGAGAAAACTGTTGGGAATATTACCAAAGCGATGGCAAAGATTTTTTGAGGACGCTCTACTGGCTCATTTCAAATGATGAGCGAATCGAAACAACGAGATTGAACGATTTCCTTTCAAACACAAATGCGATAGAGTTAAAGAACATTTTCCCCGGCTCGTGGATAAATGCTAACTTCAACATTTGGATAGGTCATGAGGAAGATAACAGAGCGTGGGATTTACTAAAGCAAACCCGCGATTTCCTTGTTCGTGAAAGTTTAAAGGGCAAACATAGCGAGGAAAAAATTAAAAAAGCGTGGGAGGAAATTTACATCGCCGAGGGAAGCGATTGGTGCTGGTGGTTCGGCGATGAACATATAACAGCACAAGCTGATGAATTTGATTTGCTATTTAGAAAACATTTGATAAGAGTTTACGAGATCCTTGACGCTGAACCACCGATTGAACTTCTCCACCCTATCAAGCGCAAATTTGTTAAGTTCTTTGTTGTTGAACCCAAAAAGTTTATCTACCCGGTGATCGATGGCTCAAGGGCGTGCAATTTTGAATGGGAAGGTGCTGGATACTACGATACCGCTCAAATTGGGACAGCAATGCATCAAGTATCAGCAATGGTAAAAAGAATTTACTTTGGTTTCAATGAAGAAAAATTCTTCATCAGGCTTGACACATCAAGAAATTTAACTGAAAAACATAGAATTGAAATTCACTTCATTGAACCGTGTGAGACAAGAATTGAGTTCAACCATGAAGGTTTTTCGGTAAGGAAAATTGGGAAGAGAGAAAAGCAAGAAATTTTTGAGATTAAATATGCATTCAGGGAAATATTTGAATTTGCGATAAGCAGAAAAACATTATGTGCAAGCGATGAAGTTTCAAGGGTTAAGTTTCATATACATGTTTATGAAGACCATAAAGCGCTTGAAAGATGGCCCAAGGATGAGTCTATTGTAGTAAGTTTAAAAAACAAAACCCGGTGATGGGCAGGCACCCCTGCGTCACACGAGATTAATTGCCTACCGTTGCTCCCTTCCGGGCCTGGCGGGGTTCGGCACAATCCCGTTGCGCAGGACCTTACCCAAACACCGGGAAAATACTTAGTGCCCGGGACCGGACTCGAACCGGTACGTCCCTTTCGGGACACAGGATTTTAAGTCCTGTGCGTCTACCATTTCCGCCACCCGGGCACCAATTTTTCAAAATTTAAAAAATGCAACATCAAAAACAAAATTTTTTACTTCTTCTTGAATTGTAACTTCCACGCTTCATAATTTTTTCTTATGTCCTGTAAAACCTCAACATCAATCATATCATCATCTCTTATTCTAACATCATAATTTTCCCACCCCATAAAATTTTGTAAAGATTTCTTCGTCTTTTCATCAAAAATACCATTAATTGGCCCATCATAAAAACCGCGATCTTTCATTATCTGCTGCAGCTCTCTGCATATCTTGTCATTTATCTTTACAAGATTCTTTGGATCACTTTTGAAAAAGTAAAGCTTGTGAAGTTGATAAAGCCTCTGAAGCTCCTCCAATGGCTTTGGATGGTCATAAATGCTAATATCAATGTAATTATCCATCGTAGTATCATATCCAGCCCCCTTCTTAACAACTAAAAGCGCAGCTGATTGTTCCCCACGTTTATCTCCCCCCGCTTTTCCTCCGGCAACAAGCGCCGCAACGAGTTTATCAGCCAGACTCCCCTTAGTTTCCTCAAATGTCCTCGCCATAGCCTCAACGGTCCTTTGATCAACAAGTATGTTACCTTGAACGGCGTAATATTTCCCAACTATCAACTGCCCCTTGCCTCCATATTTTTTCTCATCCCCATATCCAACAATTCCTCCCGCCCAATCAAAACATTCTTTCCCAGTCCAACTTGCAGCATTACCTTTAAAGTCTACAATCCCAACCTGTCTTACCTCCCTTTGTGGATCGTTTTGCAAAAGAATTTGCAGTGCTTGTTCAGCTGCTGCACCATTTTCAAGAAGCGCAAGCCCAACTGGACCATACCCAACATTTGCAAAACTTTGCGTGGCAATTGCTCCAACATTTGCCTTCGCCCATGGAACAATAGGTCTGACATTCGGAAATTTAGATTGAACAGCTACACCTACTTCATTTGCTTCGGGATCAAACGCCACAATTGAAAATGTTGCGCTTATCTTCGGCTCAATAAATTCAGACGAAAAATTAACAAATAGCAGAACAAGAAATGAAATCACAAAAATTAAAATTATCCGCATTTTAGCAACCTCCTTTTGTTTAAAAATTATTCTCTAATTTTAAAAACCGGAAAGATTGCCCTGCCGTTCTCGTTTATCTCTCGAATTAAAAAATCATCAAAGAAATTCCAATTAACAAGTCCATCATCGCTTTCAGGCTCAAGGAGATAAAAAATTAAATTCACCTTTGGCTGCCTGGTTGAAACATAATAATAACCACCGTCAATTTCAATATCCTTAGTCTCATACCGCCCAAATAACTTCGCCTCATTATGACCCTGGAATTTTCGCTCCGAATGTTTTAAACTATCAACAATAAAAACCTCAGCAACCCCTCTAAAACTGCCCCGTACATGTTCAACCTCTATCCCATGTTCAATGAGCTTTTCTGCAATGTTTTTAAATTTACTGCTGAAAACATATGCGATTGGAACTTTCCTTTTCTCAATAATTTTAAACTCACCAAAATTTTTTGTCTCAAAAATCTCAAGTTTATCGCTCACCTTCCTTCTTTTCTCAC
>JBKBWH010000158.1:0-4727 GCA_046289115.1 Candidatus Kryptonium sp. | reverse complement strand
ATGTCAAAGTTATATTATTGTCAACAAAAACCTTATCATTTGAGTTTGGAACAGGTTGGAAGGCTAAATTTACAACATTTGAACCTTGAGTTAATGTCCCCGAGAGATTATTTTTATTGAGCTTCGATGGGCTTGCAACAAACACATCAAGTTGCTCGCTAAAAATAGGATTTTGGAAAAATCCGATAAAAAGTTGCGGCTTCGTTGTATCAGTGTAGGCAAAAGTTGCCCTCATCATCATATTCCAACCTCTCAAAGATATAGTGGTTCCCCCACTTGATACTTGAAGATTTTCCATCGGGACCCATGTGTTTGGATTTGATGGATGAGTTGGTCCAAAGAAAGCGTAGGTATAATTTGCTTTTGTTGTGCTGTCCATCCCGACATAGGTTCCAATTGTGTCATTTTCAGTAAAGCCAATGTAAATTGTTCCAAGATTTTTAAGCTGAGATGCGTACGGGGTCAAATCAATGGTTAAAAATTGTCCGTCATAGCCACTTCTATTGGTTGAATAGATAAATGGCGTTATTATGTCATTTCCTGGAAGACCGTTGTTATCCGCCCAAACATGGAAATAAAAATCCTTGGGTGCATCAGCTGGTATATTTGAACCTGAAAATTCTTGAGCAAAAGCAGCAAGTATTTTAGCTGAGACAAGTTGGTTTACACCAACCTCTGGGATAAATTTAACAGCCCACCCAAATCCCTCTCTGCTATTTCCAAAACCAAGAAAATTAGCATTACCAATGAATCGATCCGGGGTTCCATCGTCATATGTTGTCTCAACATAAAACGCTATCTGTCGTCCTTGTGAAGAATAGGAGTAAGTTGCAGAAGTTGAACCTGTATTTATGACCACAAAAATCACAGTGTTTACCGAACTTCCAAATTCAGGAACTTCAAATCTAACTCCAGTTGGAACATCAACAACTTGTTTAACGGAAGGACCGAGTTTTATTGCCTTTATTTTGACAAGTGCTGAACTCGTCGTGAAGGTTACTTTGAGCGACTCACCATACGCAAAAACTATGTAGTTAACCGCGTATCCATAAACATTTTGATTCGTTACATTAACATTCGGATCGGTATGGTAGTTTAATTCTTTTGGTTTTCCTGAGATCACATAGGTATAACCATATTTTGTATCGACTGTTTTATCGTTTAAATAATTTGCGATAAACCAGTTTGTTAAAACATCTGTGAAAGTTGTACCCTTAGATAAGAAAACGAGATTCAAACCAGCAGCACCATTATTTGGCTCTTGTACAACTTGTTTTAAAATATTGTCCCCAAGTTGTTCGGTATAATAAAGCGTGAAGAGAGCAGCTCTTGAGTAATCTGAGAGAACATCACCACTTATATTGTTCCAGTCAAACAACGGTACATTTGGCTTTGCAAAATATCTCGACGGGCTTCTCAAAGGATATCCACAAATCACTTCGGCAACTTCTGACAAACCTTCATTTACAAATGTTGCTTCGTCCCTATCGTAGTTATAGTGAATTAAATGTTGATATTCATGTGCAAGAGTGCTCAATGGTCTTTGTGGATCCCTTGTGTCGTTATAGTAAATCCCTGGGTATGAGTCAATGTAAAGTATATCGCGACGATTACTTCCAGCATTATCTGTTTGATCCCATGAGAAGAAAAATCCCGCGACATAGCTTCCCCCAGGTTGCCATCCATCTTTTATGTCAGTTATTAAAAAGTCAGTTTTCCCATCCCCATCTTTGTTTGGAGGAAGACCAAAATATTGGTGATCGAGCGCAACTATACCCTTGTTCGGGTCTCTTGACGCAGAGGGGGTTTGATTCTCAAGCGCATTTAAAATTGCATTGACCTCTGTTTGCGTAACATGTCCATTGCTGAGTTCAGTTGTGTCAACCCACACCTGTGTTAGATTTCCTATAGCTCTTAATTCAGCAACAACATTGTCAAATTGATTTGTTGTCAAATTATAAACGAAAAAGTTTCTACGCGTTCCAACTGTATCCGCAGTTTTTAATGGAAGTGATTTCTCGAGAATTGACTTCTGCATCAAAGCGTAAACCTCAGGATTATAAATTCGTGTGTTCTCAAGCGCCTGTTTTGCTATCTCATCGTTGAGAAAGATTGTCCCACATATTGGGATGCCAATATCATTATATGAATTTTCAAGCGTTGCTCGATTTATTCCATATGGTAAGCCTTGAGCAAAAGAAAAGTTTATAAAAGTAAGAAATAGCAAAAGTGTAAGAATTTTTGCTCTCATCTCTTCCTCCCCTGATTTTTATTTGGATGATAAGATTTTAAAACTTTTAACAAATAGTTTGCCCTTTTCACTTCCCTTTGTCTCCCTACTTTCAATTTCAAGGATTACTGTAGAACCTTGATTTTTCCATAACTCTTTATACACTGGCGAGTTTTTTGAAATTAAAAAAACTTCCCCTTTCTCATCTTGAATTGCGAGCTCTGTAAAAGGTTCATTCCCAGTGACATAAATTTTCCCCTTGATCTGACGCTGGTCATCTGAATAAAGACGAAAAGTAGAACAACCGATGATGAAAGCGAGAGTGATGAAAACGATAAAAAATAGTCTCATTTGTTTTGCGCCCTTACTTTTCCTATCACATGAAAAAAGAACCTTGATGTCAAAAGCAAGATAAAAAATAAAACTAAAAATGTCAACTTTAAGATTAGTGATGTGCTCTGGGTCAAACTATTTGAGTTAAATTGGATAAGTTTAAATAAAGCGAAGCAAACAAGAGTTGCTAAAGCAATTTTAGAAAGCTTTGTGTATTCGTATTTTATCGGATAAATTTTCTGGTTAATTATAAAAAGTGAAATCGACATTGTGAGGTAGCTTATAAATGTAGCCCACGCAGCACCGTAAATCCCAAACATTGGAATTAAAGCATAATTTCCAATTATATTAGCCAGCGCACCTAATCCGGTGATATATGGCAGGTATTTCGTCTTCTTTTCTATGTAAACCCCTACTATCAAATTAACATAAATTCCGTTGAAAAGATAACCTGCTAAGACTATTGGCACGATTCCAAGTCCGCTCCAGTAATCGGGATGTATAATATATCTTCCCAGAATTTTTATCCTGACAAAATCATCAATGAAAAATGAGACAAGAAGGAATAAAAAAGATGCGGTTAAAACAAAATAAGTCATAACTTTTGAAAAGATAAATTTTGCGTCTGGACGGTTTGCATTTTTCAGAAAGAACGGTCTCCATGCATAATCAAACATTGATACAAAAAGCATCATGAAAATCCCAAGCCGATAATTTGCTTGGTAAATTCCGACCGTTTCATCATTTGTTAACGCCTTCAAAATAGGGCGATCTATCACTTGGATTATCATCGCCGATAATCCCGACGGTATATACGGGAGCCCAAATTTTAGAAGTTGAATGTAAAGGCTTCTTAGAAAAGAAAATGAAAAATTTAAAAAAATTACGGGCAAAAGCATTCCAAATGTCATGGCTGATGCTGCAAGACCACTTATGAAAATCCCGTAGATTCCAAGCCTGAATTTTAATAGAAGTAAAATGTTGAGAGCTACATTCACAACTATGTTAAGTATTTTGATCGTTGAAAAAATTAACGCTCTGCCTTCAAGCCTTAGATATGCAAGCGGAATTATAGACACAGCGTCAAAAAATAAAATCCATGCGGAGTATTTCACGCAAACTGAATATTTAGATGGTATAGCAATTATCCTTGCGATATCGTCCGAGAAGATGTGAATCAGACTTGAAAAAAATAAAGACGAAAAAAAGATTGAAATAAATGGCGTGCTAAAGTTGTCTTTTTTGTCCCCAATCTCAAGTGATGATGCATATCTTAAATATGCCGACTCCATGCCATAGGAATAAATCACATTCAAGAAAGCAATGTAGGCATAAATTGTCGTGACTATGCCATATTCTTCGGGTTTTAAAAGGTTTGTGTAAAAGGGGACGAGGATAAAGTTTAAAAACCGTCCAATTATTGTGCTTAATCCATAAATTGCGGTTTCTTTTCCAAGCTGTTTTATTGGCTGAAACATCAACGCAGGTTTTTTATATCTTTATGGCCAGATGATGTGGGATTCTGCGTGATATGAGCTTCTTACAAGCGGTCCAGATTCTACATACTTGAATCCCATTTCAATTCCAAGCTTTTTCAACATTTCAAATTCTTCAGGGGTGACATATCTATCAACGGGTAGATGCATTTTAGTTGGTTGAAGATATTGACCAAGCGTAAGTATATCAACATTGATAGCTCTTAAATCTTTCATAACCTCAATTACTTCATCCATTGTTTCACCTATTCCGAGCATCATTCCTGTTTTTGTTATGAGCCCATGTTTTTTGCAATAGTTTAAAACCTTTAGGCTCCTCTCATATTTAGCTTGAGGTCGGACTATTTTGTAAAGTCGAGGCACGGTTTCAACATTATGATTTAAAATGTCCGGTTTTGCTTCAATTACAACATCGAGCGCGGATTCATCCCCTTTGAAATCTGGGATCAAAACTTCAATCCTACATTCTGGAACAAGATTTCTTATTTGTCTTATCGTCTCGGCAAAAATTCCAGCTCCGCCATCTTTTAAATCATCTCTGTTAACAGAGGTTATAACTGCATGCTTTATGCCCATAAGCTTAACCGCTTGCGCTACTCTTTTAGGCTCGTCGGGATCAAACCATGTGGGTTTACCCGTTTTAACAGCACAAAATCCACAGTTTCTCG
>JBKBWH010000157.1:0-4740 GCA_046289115.1 Candidatus Kryptonium sp. | reverse complement strand
AAGCATCCCAACCTCGTCATCTCTTTCAGCAATCGCCTCTTTCGTTAAATCCCCATTTGAGACAGATTCAACCACATCAAAGATTTTTTTGAATTGATCCTCTAAATATCTTTGATGTTCTTGCGCCTTTTCCCTAGCCTCATCCGCCTCGATCCGCAATTTTTCTGCTATCTCCCGCTGAGATGTTACCTCTTCAATTGCATTTTTGATATTCTCAACCATCTTATTAAATGACCTCATCAAAGAGCCAATCTCATCACCTCTCTCAACGGCTTTATCAGTAATCACAACATTGATATCACCTTGCGCAACCAATTCAGCTGCATGGCGAACTTTCTCAATGGGATTCACAAATAGTACAACTATGATGTATCCAAAAACTAAACCAAGAAAAACTACAAACACAACAAAGCCAAACTTTATTAAATGTGCCTTTGAAATAGCCTCATCAATTTTGCTCTTTGAAAAACCAAACCTTACATATCCTGCAAGATCAGCCCCATTATAAACTTTAGCCTGAAAATCAAGAATAAAATCACCCTCTGCCGGAATATCCGCGTAATTTACATTCCCATCAAAATTCCTCAATTTTTTTCTCTCGTCTGACAAGACCTTCAGGTTTTTCTCAGCGAGTATCTTACCATCAGAACTATATACAGCTATGTAACTTGTATAGTTATCGTAAAAACTTTCGATCAATTGATTTAACTGGTTTGCATCCTGAAGCAAAATCCCATAAATAGACAAACGTGAAAATGCGTTGATTATAGTTTCGCTTCTCGTTATAAATTTTCTTTCCATCTCCTTCCCCAAAATTATCGAATAAATAGCTGAACTTGCCACAGCGGTGATAATAACAATTAATTCAATTCCAATGAAAGTTTTATAACGCCATTTAAGATTGTTGAATTTCTTAATTAGCCACATATTGAACCCTCTCCTTATAGTTTTCAGGAACTGTTAGTTGAAGTGCATTTGCAACTTTATTATTCACATAAACCTTCACCTCTTCTCCCAAAATTTCAAGCGAGAAGAGAGCACCTTCTTTAACAAATTCCAAATTTGAAACCGCTACCGGGATTTTCTTTAAAAGAGCGTTCTTAAAAATATACTCCCTTGCTATCGGGTGTGCGGACACATCTTCATTATCAAAAATCCAGATGAAATCAACCCCATTATTCACCAACTCCTCAAACCCTCGCGATACATCTTTCAATTCCCTTACATCTACCACAACAATTTTAACCCCAACTGAAAAAGCGGGACGCTGAAACTTTTCCACAATTCCCCGATTCTTGCTCAAATCACAAATCACCCCAACCTTTTGAATCTCTGGTTTGAAAGACTTCATCAAATAGAGATATTGGAGCGGTGTACCTTTTTGAGCGAAGACAAGAGATTGAAAAAGCACCAAAAGAAAAATTGCCTTCCTCATTTTTATCATCCCTTTTTATTATTGTTTGAATTAGCTAAAAGCTGAGTTATCAACTTTTCAAGCACCCCAAGTGCAACAGGCTTCTCCAAGACCGCAACAACGCCCAATTCTTTAATAACTTCACTGTCAATTTCATTTGCAAAACCAGTTAAAATAACGATTTTAAAATCTCGCTTGAACTTTAAAATTTCTCTTATCATTTCAATTCCCGTCATATCAGGCATCTTATAATCGGTAATTAAAATGTGAAATTCGGTGCCAAGAGCCTTTTCAAGTCCCTCTTTACCATTGCTGGCTTCAATGACTACCAAACCTAATAATGTCAAAAATTCCCTCAAAGTTATTCTCACAACCTCATTATCATCAACGAGCAAAATAATTTTTTGCACTCGTTTAAATCTCCATCGTTTTTTAAATCACTTTTCTTAATGTCAAAATTTATGCCACCCCTTTATCCCCTTGATTTTCTCGTAAATTTCAAAATATGCTTGAGGATTGATGGCTAATATTAAACACTTGCACAAATAAGTTGAACAAAGTTAAACATTTCTATTTGATTGCTTGATAATAAGGCGCAGATTTAATATATTTTTGAAAAAAATGAAACGGCAAGGATAATGATTTTTAAGAAAAGAACCCATACATGCGGAGAATTAAGAGCAACAGATGTCGGAAAAACAGTTACATTGAACGGCTGGGTTGACAGAAGAAGAGACCTCGGGGGATTGATCTTCATCGACTTGCGAGATCGTTACGGGAAAACACAAATTGTTTTCTCTCCTCAACATAACTTGGAGGCATATCAAATCGCAAAGGAATTAAAATCTGAATATGTAATTTCGGTAACTGGAAAAGTTGAGCGTAGACCAAAAGGAGCTGAAAATCCGTCGCTTCCAACAGGTGAAATTGATGTGCTTGTTGATGAAATTCAAATTTTAAGTAAATCAGAAACCCCACCTTTTCTAATTGAAGATGATATAAATATCTCCGAGGAACTTCGGCTTAAATATAGATACCTCGATCTTAGAAGACCCTCGATGCAAGCAAATTTCCTGACAAGACATAAAATGGCTCAGATCGTAAGAAAATATTTCGATGAAAATAATTTTCTTGAAATAGAGACATCTTTTCTCGTCAAAAGCACACCCGAAGGAGCAAGGGATTTCCTCGTCCCAAGCAGAATTCACCCTGGTAAATTTTACGCTCTTCCACAATCACCACAACTTTATAAACAAATTTTGATGGTTGCTGGATTTGACAGGTATTTCCAAATTGTCAAGTGTTTTAGAGACGAAGACTTGAGGGCAGATAGACAACCTGAATTTACACAAATTGATGTTGAAATGTCATTTGTAACAGAAGAAGATGTTTTCAACATCGTTGAAGGTTTGATGGTTAGATTGTTTAAAGAAATTAAAAACATTGAGATTCCAACGCCATTCCCAAGGATACCTTACACCGAAGCAATTCAAACTTATGGGACAGATAAACCTGATTTAAGATTTGACCTAAAGATTGTAAATGTCACGGATATTTTTAAAAGCACTGAATTTAAGGTATTCAGAGAAGCCATAGAAAATGGAAACTTAATTTGCGGATTAAATTTGCAAGGATGTGGAAATTATTCAAGAAAGCAAATTGATGAAATAACAACCATCGCAAAAAATTACGGCGCTGGTGGACTTGTCCATTTCAAAGTTGAAAATGGTGAACTTGAATCCCCAATCGCAAAATATGTCTCAAAACTTTCGCTCCAAAGACTAAAACAACAAATGAATTCAAAAGATGGTGATTTAATAATCTTAATTTCGGATAAACCAAATAAAATTTACTCAATCCTTGGAAATATACGGCTTGAGCTTGGAAAAAAATTAAACTTAATCGACGAAGATGACTTTAAACTCGCATGGATTGTCGATTTCCCACTGCTTGAATGGGATGAGGAAGAAAAGCGTTGGGTTTCAGTTCATCATCCATTTACATCGCCAAAACTTGAAGATATCCACTTGCTTGACACAGCTCCGGGAAGTGTTCGCGCAAGGGCTTATGATCTCGTTCTAAACGGCAATGAAATTGCCGGCGGAAGTATAAGAATTCATGACGCTGAACTTCAACAGAAAATTTTCAAACTTCTTGGGATTTCAGAAGAGGAAGCAAAAAGAAAATTTGGTTTTCTTTTAGAAGCATTTAAATATGGACCACCTCCACATGGTGGAATTGCATTTGGTTTCGATCGTCTTGTTATGCTTTTCACCGGAATGAAATCAATTCGCGATGTCATAGCATTCCCCAAAACAAGCAGTGCTATTTCACTTATGGATGATGCACCTTCCGAAGTCGACCCAAAACAACTTGAAGAACTTCACATTCAGATTAAAACAGAAGACTGATAAATTCCTAACTACTTCACCAAAACCACTTTGATGCTTTTTGCGAATGTCCCAGCAACCATCTTACAGAAATAAATCCCCGATGTTACAGCTTTGCCCTCTTCATCTCGCCCATCCCAAATGACTTTATGTTTTCCCATTCTTTTCAATCCATCAACGAGAGTTTTTACTTTCTGACCAAGAACATTGTAAATTTTCAAGCTAACCCATGAATCAAACGGCAAATCAAACTCAATGATAGTTTCACTGTTAAATGGATTTGGATAATTTTGGTACAATTCAAATTTATTCGGCATCCCCTCACCCAATTCAGCAACGAAAACCGGAATTGTTGAAACCTCATTTGAAGGCACACTTTCATTGTGAAGCTTATCGAAGGCAGTTACAACAAAATAATATCTTTTACTGGGATCTTCAATTTGCACGGAATAGCTTACCCTTGAACCTTCAACCACAGCGACAAGATTTTTTATATCATCTATATCCACAGGCGATGTTTCAGATTTATAAATCGCGTAGTATTTGACGGTATCTCCATCTGAAGCTAATCCAGGATTATTCCAAACAAGCTCAAACACTTTATCGGAAATTTTTCGTGCGATTAAATTAGTTGGCGGATTTGGATTTACATTATCAATCCATGGCATTGTAGGGATAAAAGCGAAATATTTATACCTTGAATTTTTTAAACTGTCAATTAATCCTTTCAAAAGCAAAGATTTGTATCTGAAAAAAGTATTTCCTTCAGCTCCAACTGCTCTGGTTGTATCTATTTGCGCAAGTATTTCAGAAGCACTCGCTGTATAACCATTAACAAGAATTACCACTTTACTATAATTAATTTGCTTATTTTGTCTAGTATAGAAAACTTGTTCTATTTCATTTCTTCTTTTTAATTTTACCCCCAATTTATTA
>JBKBWH010000156.1:0-4792 GCA_046289115.1 Candidatus Kryptonium sp. | reverse complement strand
CACGGTTCTTGACGAGTTCATGCACGAGTTGTTTCATGATCCTTGGGCAGTCGTTGACACCCCTCAACAGCACCGTCTGGTTACCCAAAGGTATTCCCGCGTCCGCAAGCATCGCGAGGGCTTTTTTCGAGTCTTCTGTGAACTCTTTTGGATGGTTGAAGTGCGTGTTCAACCATATCGGGTGGTACTTCTTCAACATATTACAAAGATTTTCAGTTATTCTTTGCGGGAGAACACATGGCATCTTTGTCCCTATCCTTATTATCTCAACGTGCGGGATTTCCCTCAATGCTTTTATGATCTTTTCAAGCATATAATCTGTGAGCATCAATGGGTCACCGCCCGATAAGATAACATCCCTTACCTCGGGATGATTTCTTATATACTCAATTCCATCTTGGATAAATTTCATGCTTATTTTGCTCGAATCTCCAACCTTTCTCTTTCTCGTACAAAATCTGCAATACATAGAACATTGGCTTGTCACAAGGAAAAGAACCCTATCGGGATATCTATGCGTAATACTTGGCACGGGACTCATAGCATCTTCATCAAGCGGATCCTCGGGCATTTCTTCATCCGCAAGTTCCTCCGGGCTTGGGAAACACTGAAGCCATATCGGATCCCCTTTGTATCTTATCAGGCTCAGATAATAAGGGTTAATTCTTACGGGGTATTTTTCACTTATTCTTCTCATCAAATCTTTGTCTACCCCGAAAATTTCCGCGAAATCTTCGGCGGTTTCTAAGCTTTTTCTTAATAGCTCTTGCCAGAGCTCCATAAGAGTTTTTCCTCCTTAAATGTATTTTGCAAAAATTATTAAGTCATCTCCATTTTTATAAAAATCTTTGATGCGGGCGATCTCCTCATACCCGCACGCTTTATAAAACAACCTTGTTTTTAAGTATTTTTCCCGTGAAGATGTTTCTACAAGAATTAAATTCCCTCCTTTTTCCTTTATTTTTTGTTCTGCAAACTTCATTAACTTTTTCCCAATCCCATTCCCTTGCAAAGATGGATCAACCGCAATCCAGTAAATATCGTAAGTCCCCTGCGTTAAAGGTCTTTTACCAAAACATATATAACCAACCAAAGCATCTTCATCATCGACCGCACTGTAAATCTCATACCCGCTTTCCTCATGTTTCGTCAAAAACTCATCAATTAATTCAACCGCCACATTTATCTCTTCCTCAGTGAACATATTCGTTTCATTTAAAACTTTTATGATTTTCTCTCGATCTTTATTTTTGAGATACCTTATTTGCATAGGTTCTCTCAAGTGCTATTTCGGCTATTTTTACAATTGTTTCCGCTGGTGTAAACCCATAAACAGAAGCAGATCTCATAAAGCCAGCATTACGCGAAAGGTCTGGGTTTGGATTGACCTCAAGAACATAAGGATTTCCATCCCTATCAATTCTCATATCCACCCTTGCGTAATCTCTGCAACCAGTTATCTTGTAACAAGACAGAGCAATTTTCTTAACCTTTTCTTCAAGTTCAGGTTCAAGCGGAGCAGGGCATATAGGTATTGTTTTCTCATAATACTCTGAATTTGGAACCCACTTCGCTTCATAGCTCACTATCTTTGGATAATGATCAGGCAATTTAGAGAAATCAATTTCGGAAATCGGCAGGACAATTGGCGGATTATTACCCAAGATCGCAACATTTATCTCCCTGCCGTCAATAAATTCTTCAACAAGAGCTGGTTGTTTAAATGATTTTAGAATAAAATCAACTCGCTCTTCGAGTTCTTTTACTTCATAAACAACTGATTTCTTCTCTATCCCCACGCTTGCATCTTCACGAATAGGCTTAACAATCAATGGAAAGTTTAAATTAACTTTCATATAACCATTTAATGGCTCTTTAAACACCTCAAACTTAGGCGTTGGAATGCCATGGTGTGAAAGTATAATTTTCGTTTTCTCCTTATCAAGACAAAGCCCCAGCGTCATCGGTGGAGCACCTGTATACGGAATTTTTAAAAGTTCGTATAACCCAGCTGCAAAGACCTCTTCTATTGAATCAAGTTCAACCATCTCGCAAAAGTTATATACAAGATCTGTCCTTAACTCCAACAAGTCAGATATAAACCGCCGTGAGTTATAAACTGGGAGAGATTTAACCTTAAAGCCAGAATTTTCAAGCGAATTAACAATAAAATCAATTTCATCGCGAACCTCCGTGATGGATGCATCAATAATTTGGGGTTTCGGTTCAATCATCATAGGGTCGTTATATATAACCGTTATTTCCAGCCCTTTAAACATAATAACGCCATTTGTTTTTATTTTGATGATTGACTATCAATTATTTTTTAGATCATCCCATATCTTTTTAAGGCTGCGTTTAGAACCTCATTTATCATTTGGTTGTAGGTTAACCCCGCTGCACGTGCTGCTTTTGGAAAGCATGAATTGTCCTCTGGATTTGGAAGGATGCCCGGCAGTGGATTAACTTCAAGGATGTTTGGAATTCCATTTTTATCAAGTCGAATGTCAATTCTGCACCAATCCCTACAGCGCAGAATTTTAAATGTTGAAAGCGCTGTTTTTTCTATCATTTCTTTAAGCTTGTCATCTATTTCTGCGGGACATTGGAAAATGTCAAGTGGTTTTTCAGGCGTATCCCAAATCCATTTTGCTTCAAATGAATAAATTGGTTTTGCTCCAACGGGAAGAGAGTTAAATTTGATTTCGATTATCGGTAAAACTTTAGCGTCTTTACCATTTCCAAGTATCGCAACTGTAAATTCCCTGCCTGGCAAAAATTCTTCAACTAAAGCAGGCTCGTTATATATTCTTAAAACTCTTTCCACTTCGGAAAGCAATTCTCTACTGTTTTCAACCACAGATGAATTAAAAATTCCCTTACTTGAACCCTCATGAAGCGGTTTGACTATGAGTGGAAATTCAAGGTCAAGGTTTCCATCAAATTCATCAAGGTTTTCGACAACAAAAAATTTTGCTGTTGGAATTTTATGATAGGATAAAATTTCCTTTGTTCGTGCTTTATCAAGACAGATGGCGAGCGTCAGCGGATCGCTTCCCGTATAAGGTATGTTCAACATTTCAAGTATTGCGGGGATTTGAGCCTCTCTGCTTGCCCCATAAAACCCCTCTGCGATGTTGAAGACGATGTTCGGTCTAATTTTTCTTAATTTTTCAAACGCATCCTCGTCAGCCTCTATTAAAGTAACGGTATGATTTTCCTCAAGGGCAAGTTTAACTGCATTTATTGTCTCCCATGTGTCCCATTCAGCGTAGGTGTCGTCGAAGGTGATTTCGCCTTGTTGAGTATTTAACTTATTTAAGAACTTAACACTACTAAACGAGTCATCCCCATTTGAATCATCGCTCCTATCCTTCTTCAAGTTAAACACAAGACCAACATGCATAAATGACTTAAACTTTGTTTTAAATCAGTTCTCACTTATAAATATAAAAAAATTTTTGAATTTGTCAAGTGTTTGAAGGATAAATTTAGAATTAACGAGGTTCAAAGGACCAACGGTTTGCGTTTAATATATTAACATCTCATAGAAAGTTTTTCCACATCATTGATCCGATCGGCTTGTTCGAACGCTGATTATATTTTGCTGTCTTCTTTTTGTTATATGGTGTTAAGATCTCGCCAGATATTTCAAAATAGATCAACTGACCGATCGGCATCCCAGCGTAAATTCTAACTGGTTGCTTAACCGAAATTTCAAGCGTCCAATGATTACAATATCCAGCATCACCTTTGCCAGCAGTTGAATGAATGTCAATTCCAAGTCGTCCAACGCTTGATTTGCCCTCAAGGAAAGGAACAAATCCGTGTGTCTCTGTATATTCAAGCGTGACCCCAAGATAAAGTTTGTTTGGGTAAAGAATTATACCATCGGGTGGAATTTTAAAATATTCAAGTTCATTTTCAATCTTGGCATCAAGTATTTCATTTTTGTAAACAGCCATCCACTCGCCGAGATGAACATCATAACTGTTTGTCCCAAGACAGTTTATATCAAATGGATCAATCACAATGTTGCCCTTTTCGATCTCCTCAAGAATTCTTTTGTCGCTTAATATCATCTCATCCCCGAATTATTTTCTTTTGCTCAATTTTTAATTGCTCCATCCTATACCTTAACTTTGAACGGGTTATCCCGAGAATTTTCGCTGCTTGAATTTGATTACCATTTGTTATCTTCAGCGTCTGAATTATAAGCTCACGCAAAACTTTATCCATGGTTACCCCAGTTGGTGGAATCTTCAAAACAAATTCACTCTCGTTGTCAACAGCAGTTTCAACCCTTTGAAATTGAAAATGCATTAAATGTTCGGCTCTAATTTTCGTGTCGTTTTCGAGAAGCGTTATTCGCTCTATAGTGTTGCGAAGCTCACGGATATTCCCAGGCCAGTGGTAAGATTTAAAAATTTCCATCGCTTTATCATCAACACCCGTGAAATTTTTCCCAAATTTCTTATTAAACTCCATAATAAAGTGCATAACAAGATTTGGTATATCCTCTTTTCTCTCCCGAAGTGGTGGAAGATGTATAGTTGCGACATTTAATCGATAATAAAGATCGCTTCTGAACCTTCCCTCCTCAACTTCCTTTTTTAGATCTTTATTCGTTGATGCTATGACCCTGACATCAACTGATATCTCTTTTGTTCCGCCAAGCCGATAAAATTTCTTGTCCTGCAAAACCCTTAGCAATTTAACCTGAGCCTCAGGACTCAATTCCCCAACTTCATCAAGTAAGATCGTTCCTCCGTGCGCAAGTTCAAATTTCCCC
>JBKBWH010000155.1:0-4811 GCA_046289115.1 Candidatus Kryptonium sp. | reverse complement strand
ACAGATAAATATTGATGTGATTGCACATAATCTTGCAAATGTTAACACAACTTCTTTTAAGCGAAGCAGGGCAGAGTTTCAAGATTTAATGTATCAAATTTTAAAGGCTCCTGCTTCATCATCGACACAAAATGGAAATATAGAAAGTTCTTCGGAAATTCAGATTGGAACGGGCGTTCAAACAGTTGCAACTTTGAGAGATTTTGAACAAGGTGATCTACAGCCGACGAATAATCCGCTTGATGTCGCAATAAATGGTGAAGGTTTCTTTCAAGTTAGAAAACCTGATGGAACAATTGCTTATACAAGGGATGGTTCATTTAAACTTTCAAGGGATGGACGCCTTGTGAATTCATCTGGTTATGTGCTTGAACCTGAGATCATAATTCCCGAGACAGCCGTCGCCGTGAGCATAAGCAGGGATGGAATTGTAGAAATTTTAAATGTTGGGGAGACTGAGCCAATTGAAGTTGGGCGAATAGAGCTTGTGAAGTTTGTTAACCCAGCTGGGTTAAGAAGCATTGGAAATAATCTTTATGTTGAAACTCAGGCATCGGGTCAACCAATCTTTGGAGCACCTGGAAGCGAAGGTTTTGGGGAACTTATGCAAGGTTATCTTGAAGCGTCAAATGTTGATATAGTTGAAGAAATGGTGAATATGATAATCGCACAGCGTGCTTATGAGATTAATTCAAAAACGATAAAAACGGTTGAGGAAATGCTTCAGATGGCAAACAATTTAAAGAGATAAAATGATTTATGCATTCTTCGAAATATTTTTATTGGTTTTGTTTCAAATCCTTTCCACTGGATCGGAAGATAAACTTAAGAGTGAAATCGTCAGTTATTTGAGCAGGAAGTTTCCCGATAAAAAAGTTGACTATCTGATTGAGTTGAAAGGTATGGCTTGGAATTTTCAAAACTTTGAAAATTGTGATGTTAAGGTTGTTAAGGGTGGTTCTAATTATCGGGGTTATCAAACTTTTAAAATTCAAATTTGCAGCGATGATAGCGTAAAGGAAATTTTCATCAGTGCTCTTGTTAGAACATTTGAAAATGTTCTTGTTGCAAGGAAAAAATTAAAGCGTGGGGTAGTGATTGATTCAAAAGATAAAATTTTTGATTTGTTTTTGTTTGAAAAGGTTGAAACAACTTTTTTAAGGGATGACTATGTGTGTGATGTTTCAAAAATTTTAGGTAAGGAGATTAAAAAGCCAGTGAGAGAAGGTGAGATTATTTTTGAAAATTATTTTGAAGATTTACCACTTGTTAAAGCAGGTGAAAGGGTTCGTGTGATCGCAAGGGCTGGGAACATCAAAATTGAGACAATCGGAATCGCAAAAAGGGATGGAAGATTAAATGAAAAGGTGAGAATTTTAAATCCAAATTCCGGAAAATTGTTTTACGGTAAAGTTATTGGTGAAGGTGTTGTGGAAGTTGAAATTGAAAATTAAAATTGGGTTATCTGCAATGTTAAGAGCATCTATCCTTTTTATGGTGTTGAGTTATCTTCAGGTATGTGCACAAGATGTAGTCCATCGTTCACTTTTTTCCGATCAGAAGGCATTTAAGGTTGGTGATGTCCTTACGATAATCGTAGTTGAGGTTTCATCCGCAGAGAGTAAAGCTGAAAGAGATGCCTCAAGAAGTGGGAACATAAACGGTTCAGTTTCTGGAAGTGGGGCGCTTGGATTCATACCTGAGACGGGGTTTTCAATTGGGACTGGGAATGAATTCAAAGGCCAGGGTTCAACTTCGACTCGAGGAGCGGTGAAGGCGAGGCTCAGTGCTAAAGTCGTTGGAATTGATCCAGTTGGTAATCTGGTGATCGAGGGGAAAAGGGTGGTAAATGTTAACGGTGATGTGCAGATAATAAAGATAAAAGGTGTTGTTAGACCAAGCGATGTCAACTGGGATAATACGATTTATTCATATAACATTGCTAATGCCGAGATTGAGCTAACGGGTAAAGGAATGATTTATAGAAATCAAAGTCCAAGTTGGATTACACGGCTTTTGCATTGGTTGTTTTAAAAAATTTGGAAAACAAAAGTTTTCGCCTGAAGATGAAGTGGATAATGTTAATTTTGATGTTTTTGACTTTCCAAAGTTTGGGATTTGGGACGAGGATAAAAGATATTGCATATGTTAAGGGCATCACGGGTTATCAAGTCATCGGATATGGGCTTGTGGTTGGGTTAAATGGGACGGGTGATTCAAGGCGGGCGAGCTTTACAATTCAATCGGTGGTAAGCATGTTGAGGAGATTTGGGATAACGGTGATGGATGAAAATTTAAGGACGAGAAATGTTGCAGCTGTGATGGTTACTGCTACAATACCGCCGTTTGCCAAGGATGGAGCGGTGGTTGATGTTATTGTTTCATCAATTGGTGATGCCACAAGTCTACATGGGGGAAATTTGCTTATGACACCGCTTGTTGGACAGGATGGGATTGTTTATGCTGTTGCGCAGGGACCTGTTTCAGTTGGCGGTTTTGATGTTAGAACAGCCACTGGAACGGAATATAGAAGAAATGTCACAACGACGGGTCGCGTTCCAAATGGAGCTATAGTGGAAAAGGCAATTCCATCAAATTTTTATAGCTTGAATGATAAAGTTGAGATAGTATTGCGTCAACCAGATTTCACGACTGCGAAAAGAATTGCGGATGCTATAAATTTAAAGTTCAATTCAAATATCGCCTTTGCTGTTGATATATCTGCAGTTGTTGTAAAAGTTCCAAGTGAATTTCAATCCAATGAAAAAGTAGTTGATTTTATCTCGCAAGTTGAGACGATTGAAGTTCAACCTGATGCAGTTGCAAAGGTTGTAATAAATGAGAGAACGGGGACAATAGTTGTTGGTGAAAATGTGACGATTTCACCAGTTGCGATCTCACATGGGGCAATTCATATAGAGATTCAAGCAGTGCCAATAATTTCACAGCCAGCACCATTTTCGCTGGGTCAAACCATTGTCACTCAATTGACCACGATAAATGTTTATCAGGATACGACTATTGTAAGAGCTATTGAAGGAGCAACAACAGTTCAGGACATCGCGAAGGCTTTAAATGCCTTAAAAGTTCTACCAAGAGATATAATTGCCATATTTCAGGCTCTTAAAGAGGCGGGTGCTTTGAAAGCTGAATTAATAATTATGTGAGGGATTTATGAAAATTGATGGTAAGAATGTTCAGAAGTTATCCGGCGCAGGTTTAAATCAGAGTGAGTTAAAAAAAGCTAAGTTGAAGGAGGCTTCGGAAAATTTTGAAGCCATATTCTTAAATCTGATGCTTAAGTCAATGATAAAAATTTCTTCAGATGAAAAAAGTTCAATTTTTGGTGGGGATAACTTTGGGTGGGATGTGCTTGATGGCATCTTTTATCTTGAACTTTCAAAACACATCGCAAAAAGTGGTAAGTTTGGAATCGCTGAGTTGATATATAAGCAGCTTGCAGAGAAAGATTTAAATGAAACTACTGGGCTTGAGAACGATGGGCTCAAATATGTGGCGAATTCCCAAAAACCGCAGAATATAGAGAAAAAGAAATTTTTAACTGGATATGGCGGGTCATTGATTGATAGAATAAAAAGATTTGATGATTTGATAAGAAAAGCATCTGAAGAATTTAATGTTCCAGAGGAATTGATAAAAGCAATAATTGCTGTTGAGTCATCGGGGAATGTTTTCGCTGTTTCCCCAAAAGGGGCAAAAGGACTGATGCAACTTGTTGATTCAACAGCTAAATTTGTTGGTGTAAAAAATGTGTGGCATCCTGCCGAAAATATATATGGTGGCGTTAAATATCTGCGCTACCTCCTTGATAGATTCAATGGCGATATAAAACTTGTGCTCGCTGGGTATAATGCCGGACCTGAAAATGTTGAGAAATACGGTGGAGTTCCACCTTTTCCCGAAACGATTGAGTATATCAGCAAGGTGATGCGATATTTGAAACTGTTTGAACAAAATAAAATTCAAAAAGCAGATGGAGACCAGTAAAGCTAAGGAATTGCTTCTTGAGTTTAAAGAAAAGTTAAAATTGCTCAAATCAATTGCTAAGGAAAAACAGATGGCGATAGTTGAGCTTAATCATAACAGACTTGAAGATATCCTCGGGCAGGAGGAGTTATTGCTCGAAGAGATTTCCGAGCTTGAGAAAAAATTTATTTCAGATTTTGGACGAAACAATTTAAAGAGGGTTATTGAGAACGATGTTGAATTGAAGATGATAAAGGTCGAACTTGAGAGAGAAATTGATGAGGTTAAGAAATTGAGCGCAGAAAATAAATATTTAATCTCCCATTCGCTTATATTTGTGAAGAAGTTAATTGAGTTATACGGTGGGGAAAATAAAATAAACGCGAAGATATAGCGATGGCTGGTTTATTTGGCATAATTGAGACGGCAAAGAAAGCAATTAATTCTTCAAGGGCTGGGATGGAGGTGACAAGCCACAATGTTTCGAATGCGAATACACCAGGTTACACAAGACAAAAAATTGAATTAACATCAACGGATGTGCTAAGTTCGAAACATGGTATGATAAACGCTGGGGTCAGGGTCAGCGGGATTCGACAAGTTCGGGATGAGTTTATCGAAGGGCAAATCAGGAGGGTTTTCAATTTGCTTGGGAGTTATTCTGTCGAAAAAAAATTTTTTTCTCGCATTGAATCACTGCTTAATGAGCCTAGCGAAGTTGGGCTTGGACAGTTATTTGAAAATTTCTTTAATTCATTTGATGATCTCTCAAAAAATCCAGAGGACAGAGCAACAAGGGTTACGGTCGTCCAAGTTGGCAAAGC
>JBKBWH010000154.1:0-4855 GCA_046289115.1 Candidatus Kryptonium sp. | reverse complement strand
CCAAAGAATAGTGGGCTTTTCATCGTTTCTTTCGCCTCTTCAAAACTAACTCCCTTATGTTTTCTCAAATTGTAAAATATATGAGCGAAATCGCTTAATTTTTCCGAACTCAGCGGGTTTGCAATTCTTATACCAGAGAGGTCAACATCGATCTTTTTCGCGAGAGAATAAATTTTTTCCTCATCACCAACTAAAGTTACATTCGCAATTTTCTCATCAGTTATAATCCTTGCAGCTTTTAAAGTTCTTTCATCAAGTGCATCTGGAAGAACGATGTGCTTCTTAAGTTGTTTTGCCCTTTCTTTGATTTTTTCAAGAAAAGTTATTCCAATTGCCATGGCTTGCTTGTTTCCTCAAGTTTTAATTTTATGTTAAAGCCCAGCGCAAAACTTCTTCTTTTAAAACTCTTCCGCCAAGAATCACACTATCAGCCCCAGCATATGGAAAATAAAGATAATCACCGTAAAAATACGACCCACAAATAAACAAAACATTATTTACACCAAGCTCTGAATCTCCACTCGTCTCAAACTCAGTTTCAGGACACATGAACGGCTCAAACTTTTTGACAAACTTTATATAACGATCTTTATCTTCATCAATAACCGCAATGCCAAGATCATATTCCCTTGTCCCATCCACTTTTAAATTTCCAATATGATAAATCATCACATATCTCCATACCCCGATTTTCAACGGTGGAGCGCCTGCGCCATTCCATGTTTTTATAAATCCAGACCTTGAAATCGCATCAAACAAAACACCTTCATCATTCCACTCACCAAGTATGTCATCACTTGTCGCATAATGAATAAACATTGCTCCTTCTCCCTCCATCGGTCGATGTAGCAAAACAAACTTTCCATTTATTTTCTCAGGAAAAAGGACGGCATTTTTATTATCAACCTCATTGAGCTTGCCCTTTAAAACCCCATGTTTTATCCAATGCACGAAATCTTTTGTCTCAGCTACGCAGATGTTAATTTTATTTTTCTCTTCCCCACTTTGATACCCCGTATAAAACATATAGTATCTATCACCAACTTTCGTAATTCTTGGATCCTCAACCCCCAGGTCTTCAAACTTTTCTTCTGGTTTAAGAACCGGATAAGGAAATCTTTTGATAAGGTTTAAATTGGGTGATAAAATAGCAAGCCCAAGGGAAGAACGCCTATAGTCATAACTCTGTGTCATTCTCCCTTGAGCTCTATAAATCAAGAAACAGATGGCATCATACTTTTGAATTTCAGATAAAGTCTCTTTATCAGGTTTAATTGATTCAACTATTTGTCCTATTTCCTCCCTGTCTTCAACAAGAACGCAGGCAGGATTAAAAACAACCTTGTTTTCCCACGGATTATCTTCAAATTTTTCAAGTATTGGTTTTCCAGAGTTTAACCTTTCAATTTTAAACATCCTTAATAACGTCTTTTCTCGTAATTCCACACAATCTTTTCATTAAAATATTCTTCTATCGCAACATCTACGGGCTTTGGCATCTGGTCAAATTCTTCCGCAATTTTAAGCTGTTCTACGGGCACTTTCAAAACTTGTTCCTCATCAACCAATCTAATGCCTTCATCCTCGGACGGCGTACTCTGCTGTTGCGCTTTGAGAGCTTTCATTTCCTCAAGTCGTTTGTTGAACATTATTTTTCTCTCATCGTTTATTTGCCTGGCTCTCTTCGCCATTATAACGATTGCCTCATATGTGTTTCCGGCAAGCTCCTGAATTTTCTTTAAATCAAGCGGTTTGATCCCCATCTTGAAGTTTATTTCATTTTGTTTTTAATATTCATGTTTTTGAATAGCTTTCCATTTTTCAATTTCATCAAAGATCGCTCTCGTAACGGACTTTATCGTGTCCTCAAGGTTATCATTGACAAAAATATAGTCAAAATATTTGGCTTTTTCAAGTTCCATCGGAACTCGTTCAAGCCTCTTTTTAATTTGTTCTTCTGACTCGGTCTTCCTTCGCTTTAATCTTTCTTTAAGCGTTTCCATATTTGGTGGTTTAATGAAAATCAAAATGGAATCTTCGGGAAATTTCTTTTTTATTGAGATTGCGCCATTCACATCAACATCAAAGACCAAAACATCGCCATTTTTCAACGCATTTTCAACAACGCTTTTCAATGTTCCGTAATAATTTCCATAAATTTCCTCCCACTCTAAAAGCTCACCATTTTGTATCTTTTTTTCAAATTCTTCCCGAGTCAGAAAGAAATAATCTTTCCCGTCAATCTCACCGTTACGCTTTGGTCTTGTGGTAGCAGAAACTGAAAATTTCATAAAAGGAAACCTTTCCAATATCTTTTTAGCAATTGTTGTCTTCCCAGAGCCGCTCGGCGCTGAAACAACTATTAATTTCCCTTTGTTCATTTTTCGCAATCTTTAATCTTTATTCAACATTTTGTAATTGTTCCCTGATTTTTTCAATTTCTTCTTTAATAGCGATGACAAGATAAGTTATCTCGGCATCTTCCGTCTTTGCGCCTATTGTCGTTGCCTCACGAAGCATCTCCTGAAGCAAAAAATTTAACTTCCTCCCAACAGCAACTTCATCACTTTTTAATGTCTCAAGGAAAAATTTCAAATGACTTTTTAACCTGACACATTCCTCCGTCACATCAAGTTTATCCGCAAGCAAAACAAGCTCCATCTCAAGGCGATTCTTGTCAAATTCAACATCCTCAAAAATTTTCTCAATCCTTTGCTTTAGTATGCTTTGTTTATTTTTTAAACTTTGCTCAGAAAGAGTTAAAATTTTCTCAAGATGTTCCGAGATCAAATTAATTCTATTCTCAATATCCTTTGAAAGTTCAAGCCCTTCTCTTTTTCTCGCCTCAACAAGTTTATCAATCGCTTCATCAATTGCACTTTTAACAATTTCCCAATTTTCGTCTGAAATATCATTAACCGAACCCGACTCAAAAATCTCACGAAACATAAGAAGATGCTCAAGTTTTATCTCGCCCTTCACTTTAGCTCTCTTTTTAAGCTCACGAAGCAATTTTACAAAGTGACTTACAATATCAAAATTAATCCCAAATGTTCTTAGATATGCCGGATCAATTTCAAGGTCAATTGAAATCGTAATCTTGCCTCTTGTAATTTTTCGGCGAATTAACTCTCGAATTTCAAACTCTCTTGATTGAAGAATCTTTGGAATTTTGGGAACCACCTCAAGAAAACGAGAATTCAAACTTTTAACTTCAACAGAGACAGAAACTCCATCCTGTCTAATTTCAGCCTTGCCAAAACCTGTCATGCTTGAAAGCATCTGTAGATAAAAAGAAATTTTAGTTGGAATTTGTTTTAATGGAGCTCAAAAGATATGCCTTTATAAATTCATCTATTTCACCATCCATAACTGCTTGGATATTTGATGTCTCATAACCAGTTCTGTGATCCTTGACGAGGTTATATGGGTGGAAGACATAAGAACGGATTTGACTTCCCCACTCTATCTTTTTCTTTTGCTTTTCAAACTCATCAAGTTTTTCTCTTTCTTTTTCCTTTTGCAGTTGATACAACCTTGATTGAAGCAAACGCAACGCCCTCATTTTGTTTTGATACTGTGATCTTTCGCTTTGACATTGAACGACGATCCCAGTTGGTATATGCGTAATTCTAACAGCGGTTTCAACTTTATTAACATTTTGACCGCCGTGCCCTCCAGCTCTAAATGTTTCAATCTTTAAATCATCCGGATTTATCTCTATTCTTATGTCTCCCTCATCAAGTTCCGGGTAAACAAAAACCGAGGCAAAAGATGTGTGCCTTCTTTTGTTCGCATCAAAAGGTGAAATCCTTACAAGCCGATGAACCCCACTTTCTGCCTTCAGATAACCATAAGCATAAGGACCTTCAATTTCAACAACAGCACTTTTTATCCCTGCACCATCCCCTTCAAGTATATCAACCACAGTTGCATTATATCCATTTCTTTCAGCCCAGCGCAGATACATCCTTAAGAGCATCTCCGCCCAATCTTGTGCTTCCGTTCCCCCTGCACCTGAATGAATTGTTAAAATCGCGCTTTTGGGGTCATCTTCACCATTCAAAAGATTTTTAAGTTCAAGTTCATCAATCTTTTTCTCAAGTCTTTTTAGCTCCCTCTGCAGTTCATTTGTAAATGCAATGTCCTGCGACTCCTCAGCAAGCTCAACAAGAACTTTTGCATCCTCAAGCATCTTTTGAATGCTCTCCCACTCGTTTAGCCAATCTTTAATCTTACTTATCTCCTGCATAACTTTCTGCGCCGATGGCAAATCGTTCCAAAAATCAGGATTCGCCGTTTTCCCCTCTAATTCAGCCAAATAGTTCCGCTTACCCTCTATGTCAAAGAAACCTCCTTAAAGTTTCAAACCTTTCAGAGATTTCTACAATTTTCGCCTTAAAATTTTCGAACATCTTTGGATGCCGTCTTTTTTATTTTTGGATTTAAAAATAATAAAAATTTTCGATTTTACAAACTCCCCTCGTAGAGATGCCCCAATTCCAAAACTTGTTTCGATTTTGAAAACAAATTATATTTACATCTAGAAAAACTAACGATTTGCTTATACTGTGATTCTCGTTTTGAAAATTTTCAAAATCATCCTGTCGATTTTATACATAGTAACAAGTTGGCTCTATGGTCGCGCCTTCTTTAAAGATGACAAAACTGCGCGAAGATTAAAAACCAAATTCCTTGTTTTTACCTTAACCCTCCACTTTATTTACCTTATCATCAGAACAGCGGAACTTAAACACCCACCAGTGACATCGGTTTTTGAACTTTTAAATATGCTTGGGTTTTCACTTGCGCTTGCCTATGTTATAATTGAATCTATAACAAAAATTAAGAATAC
>JBKBWH010000153.1:0-4862 GCA_046289115.1 Candidatus Kryptonium sp. | reverse complement strand
TATTATGACTCTCCCACTTGAATTTAAAATTAAATCCACAACTTTAGCAAAATTTTCGTCAATTCTTTTTTCAAGTTCGGCAACAGCGGAAGATTCAATTCTTATAACTCGTTTTCCGATTTCAATTACATTTTTTTCAGCCACCGCTTGCTCTTTTTCCATAACATTATGGCGCTTTATTTTCTAAATTTTTCTTTTAAAATTTGAATTAAGCTCTTCTTCTCCTTTATCTCATCGTAGGGTCCGATATCAACTTTGGCGAAGGCTTTGCTATAATTTATGAACGCATTATTTATATCCACATCTGAAAATTTGCTGATGTTTTCAAATATGAAGTTGACATTTAGAGGAGCAGCTCGATCAAGAAGGTCCTTTCTTTGCCTTAGAAGCTCATTAAAGAAATTTGTAGCTGGAATGATATGATTTATTCCAGTGTTTATTTCATGTAGCCATATTTTTCTATCTGATGGAGCTATCACGAGAATTAAATTGTGCTCGGTTTTAGAGAAAATTTTAACTTCGCGAACCGGTTGTCCCGTTGCAGGTGATTTTTCGCCGGGGTTCCAATAAGCATAAGACCATCTTTTAATCTCCTTTGATTCAACAGGTATGAAATCCCCAAGTAAATTTACAATGTCGATTTGAATTTGATTTTTATGTGGTTTATGTATCAAAATTTGAATTTTGGCTTTTTCGGTTTCAATTTGTCCAAGTGAAATAATTGGTGTGAAAAATGTTTCTTCATTTGGTTTGTCATTTGGGTGCCCGAGGATTAGGTTATCAGGTTCAAATTTTCCGTAGCCTATGACCATCATTTCTTTTATCATTTCACGATAAGCTCTATAACCTGGTTTGCTCTCGGGCAACATCCAAAGTATCCAATCTATTTCATATTCTGTTAATTTTCTGGGGAATTTGCCGTTTATGTTCATTGAGTTAGGAGTTTTAATTTTTTCAAGTTAAATGTAGCAAGACATAGTTAAAAATCAAAGTTGAGTCTGGTTTGATTTCAAAGGATTTATTTAGTATATTAGCAAAAAACGGAGAGGTGCCCGAGAGGCCGAAGGGAGCCGCCTGCTAAGCGGTTGTACCGCCAAAAGCGGTACCGAGGGTTCGAATCCCTCCCTCTCCGCTAATTTTTTTACTTGATTTATAAAAACACAAAACCGAGGGAAGCTATGGCTAAAAAAACAAAAGGGTCGAAAGCAGCGAAAGCTGAAAATAAAACTGCAAAAACAGGGGAGTTGAAAGTTGGACAAAAGGCGCCGGATTTCACGCTTCCGTCCGATACAGGTGAGAAAATCTCATTGAAAGATTTCCGTGGTAAAAAGGTTGTTCTTTATTTTTATCCAAAGGATGACACGCCAGGTTGCACCAAAGAGGCTTGCTCTTTCAGGGATAACATAGATAAAATTCTTCAAAGGGGTGCTGTTGTTCTTGGTGTAAGTGCTGACAGCATTGAATCACATAAAAAGTTTAAAGAAAAATACAATCTTAACTTTCCGCTTTTAAGTGATGAAAAGCATAAAGTGCTTGAAAAGTATGGCGTGTGGAAGGAAAGAAGTCTTTATGGGAAAAAATTTATGGGAACGGAAAGAACTACATTTATAATTGATGAGAACGGCAAAATCGCTCATATATTTAGAAAAGTTAAAGTTGATGGTCACACCGATGAAGTTCTCCAAAAATTAGATGAACTGTCACAAAAAGTTATCGCTTAAGTTTTAATTGAGCCGTGCTTGAGATACCAAGATTTTATGAAAGTTTTCTATCAAAGGTTTCGAATGTCAATTTAAACTCACCGCGTCAGCTGAAGAAAGTTGCTGAGGTAGTTGCCGCGATGTCTGAATATTTCACCTGTAAGAACCTTCGGAAGGAATTTGTTTTTTACGATTATTTAAGCAATGGCGAAGTTCAAAAAGGTTATCTTGTCTATTTCACAACTACGAATCTTTTAAAGGTTTATGTGCCTTTAAATGAAATTTTTCATTCCGGATTTTTCAGAGGGAAGAGGAAGCTTGAAATACTTGATATCGGTACAGGGCTTGGAACAGTTGTGATGGGGACGATAATTTGGATGCATGAAAACATCAGATACTTTAAAAATACCGAAGTTAAATTTGTCGCGCTTGATAAAGTTGAACAAAACATTAGGAAATTTCAAGAAAATCTTGAACTCTTTTTGAATGAACTTAGAAATCACTATCCAGAGACGATAAAGGTAGAAGTTGAACCAGCAATTTTCGATATTGAGCATGCTTTTGATATGTTTGATAAAAGGTTTGATTTGATAACGGTTGCGAACACCTTGAACGAGGTTGTGTATGAAAAAAGAAATAAACTGCTTCGTCTTATAAACTCTGGTATAAAAGATGATGGTTTTGTAACTTTAATTGAGCCAGCTTTGATGATAACATCGCGTGATCTTCTTGACTTCAGGGATAAGATGATAAAACAGGGCTTTTACATTTACTCCCCGTGTTTAAGAAATTTGAACTGCCCAGCGCTTGAAACGGATAAAGATTGGTGTCACACCGAAGTTGAGTGGAGACGCCCCGAGTTCATAAGGCAAATTGACCTTGTCTCAAAGAATTATCGTAAGACGCTTAAGTTCTCATACATAGTCGCAACCAAAAAAGATATAAATTTGATCGATTTCATCGTCGGAGAGAGAAATTTCAAGGATTATTTCAGGGTTGTAAGTCAACTTATTGTTGAAAAAGGGAAAAAACATTGTTATGTTTGTAATGAGATTGGAAGATTGCATTGTGTTAAACTTGATAGAGTGAATTCACCCCAAAACCAAGTGTTTGATGAGCTTGACAGATATGAAATTATCACAATGAAAAATTTTGTAAAATCGGATAAAGAAATTAAAATTACACAAGAGACAGAAGTTAAAAAACTTCTAAACAATGAAGGAAAAATTTAAACGAAAGGACGAGAGCTATGAGAATTCTTGATCTTTATCTCAAGGGCGGATTAATAATGCATCTGATTTCAATCACGCTTGTTATTATGATCTATGTCATAATTGAGAAGTTTTTGGTCATCAAAAGAGCAAAGGCGAATGTCAAGGAGTTTATCGTCAGCATTAAAGGACTTATTAAATCCGCAAACATTCCTGAAATTATAGATTATTGCAATTCTCGCAATACGCCAATTTCGAGGATATTTAAACAAGGGTTGTTGAAGCATGGTTTTGGAGATGATAAAGTTCGTGAAGCGATCGAGATGGCTGGTAGAACCGAGGTTTTCAACCTTGAGAAAAGATTAAACATACTTGCAACGATCGCTGGGGTTGCACCTTTACTTGGTTTTCTTGGGACGGTCGCAGGGATGATAAACGCATTTATGACAATTCAAGCGCTTGGAGGGATTGTTTCTCCCTCTGACCTTGCTGGTGGAATATGGGAGGCGCTTCTTACAACGGCTTATGGTTTGATTGTAGGCATACCTGCTTATGGCTTTTACAATTATTTCGTCACGAAGATAAATCGCCTTGTCCACGAAATTGAAATTGCGACGACAGAATTCATTGAGATTTTAAGCTCCGAAGAATTTAAAAATCAGCTCAAGTCAGAGAAATGAAGTTTGAAGTAAGAAATAAACCGCTTACAATTTTTACATTTGCATCGCTTACGGATATAATTTTGCAACTTTTGATTTTTTTCCTCTTAACATCATCTTTCATAACTCAGTCTGGGATAAGGATTCAATTGCCTATCTCTGAAACTAAAGAACAGATAAGCGATAGACATATCATAATTACATTGACCGCTGAGAACGAAATTTATGTCTTTAGCGAAAAAGTTTCAAAAGAAAATTTACCCTCGAAGCTGAAAGAAGTTTCGGTTGGAAAAATGGATAAACTTGTTGTTCTCCGAGCCGATAGGAGTGTCCCTATTCAGGAGGTTATAGATGTTATGGACATTTCAAAGTCAGTTGGGTTGACAAGGTTTGTCGTTGCAACACAAGTGAGATGAACAATGATGGATGAAAAAATTCAAATAAGGGCTTTGCTTTATACGGTGATAATTTGTTTTGGGGTTTTCCTTTTAATGTTGCTTTATAAGGTCACTATTGAAGTTAAAGAGAGTGTTAAATTCACTGAAGTTGTTTTTGTTCCGCCAGTTGAAGAGCAAGTTCAAAGAACAAGTCGAGGGTTAGGGGTTCAGGGGTTCGGAAAGTCAGCAAATGCTGTAAGAACAATAAATCTCCCTAAGATAAATTTACCATCAAGGTTTGTTTTGAGCGAGGAAGAAATTCTTCCTCAAAGGTTTGCTGAAAAAATTGATGTAATTGAAAGGGAAGGTGAGATTAAAGGTTCGGGTTTAGGAGTTGGTGAAATTGGGCGTGATGCGAGTTTGGGCAAGGGAATAAAGCCAGAAGTTGGTATATCGAGCTCTGGTAAAGCAGGAATTGGGGAGATAAAAAGAGAGTTTGGGGTTGGGTTTTCGCCGAGGCTTTCATATCACATTGAATGGGAGGGAAAATTAAATCGGATTAAAACTGCTGGGGAATTGCCAAGGTTTCCACAAGGGGTAAAAGAATCCGCAATTGTTAGATTTAGAGTTGTCGTTCTCCCTGATGGGACGATTGAAAGAATTTTCCCGCTTGAAAAAGCGAATCCTGATTTTGAGCGGGCTGCATTTGAGGCATTGCGAACCTGGAAATTTAATCCAATAAATGAAAGTGTTAAGCAAAATGGTATAGTGACATTTAATTTCAGAGTTGAGTAAAATTTCCCATTAAAAACGGAGGGCTAAAATTGGAAGGAATAAAAGCAATTTTGCTTGTCCTGGCAATTTTTGGGGTTATTGGGGTTTCTGAGATTTTAAGGAAAATTTTTCGGTTCGATC
>JBKBWH010000152.1:0-4874 GCA_046289115.1 Candidatus Kryptonium sp. | reverse complement strand
AGCTCAGCTGGGGTATCTCGAGCAATTTGTATTGCTTCTCCAGGCGCAGTGGTTACTTGAAACCTCTCAAGATACTTCAGATGCTTTACATATTGAACAATTTTGTGGTAAAGCTTTGCACCCTTCCATCTCCCGGCATACGGATTTAATACTATGTGGGTTTTCAATTCATTACCGAGCGCAAACCATTTTGATAACACAGATTTGTAAGACAATTTTAAACCTCTTTTTTATTGTCACTTTAGAAACCCATGCGGTAAGCCAATGTCAGCCATAGTTATAAGCCCAGGCTTTGCATTGAAAATTAAATAACCACAATTAATCAAACTTCCTACAGTGGCAACATCACCAAAAATTCCGTTTAAAACTTTCATTCTCACCGGTGGCTCTCCATCTATGTAAACCGCATCATAATCTTTATGATCGCCCACATACATCTTTAAATCAAGAGTTATAACATCTTCACCATTTTTAAACCCTACCGCCGTGTGATGTATCCCTGCAACTCTTCCTTTTTGAATCGTTAAGTATTCAGTTTTTAAACTCCTCTTCGTTACTATCGGATTTAATTCCTCTTTTATCTCATCAAGTTGTATGTTTAAAATATAAGCCAAAAACTGCAATGATTCAACAAGTCCAATGTGTCCAAATTTTCCGGTTGCCTTTTTGGCTTTAAAATCTCCTACTTTTAAACCAGCGCCGATCTTCAATTGAAGAGGCAATCTTCTCTTCGATGCGTTTACAACCCTTTCAATCCTTATCTTTCTAACCTCCGTGCAAACCTGTGTTAAAACAGCTGGCAGCACATCCATCACAAATCCAGGATTAACCCCAGTTCCTAAAACTCTAACTTTAAATTTCTTGGCGAGCGAATCGATCTCCTCAGCAATTTGACGATTCCTAAACCATGGGAAAAATAATTCCTCAGTTGATGAAACTACATTTAATTTTAGTTTTACCAAATCAACAAGTTGTTCTTTTACATCCCCCATAAAAGAAGTTGTAGTGTGAAATACGAGATTCACATTGCGTTTCTTAACAATGCTCCTAATGTCATTTTCAACTATGATGCCCGTATTCCCAATCCCTATTAATTCACCGATATCCTTGCCAACCTTAGCAAGATCAATATCAACTGCACCAACTAAGTTGATTTTGTCGCTGTGTTTTTGAATTATTGTTTTTGCACAAAGTTGCCCTATAGGACCAAGTCCAAATTGAACTGCATTGATTTTCTTTCTCATGGCTTTACTTTTTTTGTTTTATATATTTCCACGTGCCTTTAATTTTTCACTAATGATTTCATAAGGAACTTTTCTCACATCCCCGCCGAATTTTACAGCTAAGCTTGCAACAACACCCGCCGCCTCTCCTGTTGCTGCAGATGTCGCTTGAATTCTCAAAGCTGAATGACCTTCCCTCGTTGAAGAGATATTTCTACCTGCGACGAGCAAATTATATGCCTTCCTCACAATTAAAGACCTCAATGGTATTTCATAATATTGCCCTTCTTTTAAATGTTCCAATCTCGATTTTTCCCCTCTTTGACCATGGATATCAATCCCATAACAAGCTCTGGCTATAGCGTCCTTAAATTTACGAGCTTTCATAATATCTTCACCAGAAATAATATACTCGCCTATCGCTCTTCGGGTCTCTCGTACCCCAACCTGTATCCCTGACTCAAGTAAATATGAATTTTCGAATCCTGGGATTTTTTCTTTAAGGAAATGATAAATTCGCCACATCTGAGTTCGCCCCTCTATTTCTGCTTTCGTTAAATCAAATGAACTTGTCCCATCAAGCCCAAGTATATTAGTTGTGTTAAAAGATGCTTCTCCCTCTTCTGGCAAAGTCGTGAAAAAGATATACTCAATCTCTTCTGGAAGTAAACCCCTCATCTTTCCCTCTTTTACAAGATCAAAATAACCAGCAATTGAAACTATGCGACCCGGAATATACTCAGAGGTCGACCAAGGGTAAAATTGTTGGGGATTTAATCGCACAAAATCAACCGCTTTTTTGACATCGATTCCACCAACTCTGAAAAATAATGTCATCGCTTGCGTTAAACCAGTTTTTTCGTCCCCCTTCATCCAACCTGCGCTGGCAAGGTAAACAATTTCAGCGTCTCCGGTTGTGTCGACAAAAACTTTTCCAGGAAAGCGATAAAATTTAGAATTATGCTTCAAGATTAACGAAACAATCTTTCTTTTTCTATTAAGATTTTCAAATTCGACGCCAAAAATCAAGGCATGTCTTATAGTTTTAACACCGGAGTCATACAGCAGTTCATTTACAACCTTTCGAAAAGCCCACGCACTAAAACCATTATCTATAACCCCACCTATTTGCTCCATTCCCTTTACAATTTCCTCAAATACACCACCAACCAAAGGTTTAATTTTTCCATCAAACTCATCCTCTATCCAGTATTTCATAAATGGCGAAACCATACCAGCTGTTGACATCCCACCTAAAAATCCATATCTATCTATTAAAACAGTTTTTGCTCCCTCCCTTGCCGAAGCGATTGCACAGCAAACCCCAGCTATCCCTGCTCCAGCAACTATAACATCAAACTCCTCAAACTCAATAATATTTTGTAAAGTTTTTTTCATCTCATTTCACTTCTGAATTTCCTCGACAAATCTTTGAACAATTAACCTCGGTCTTGTTATAGCAGAACCAATGACAACAGCATATGCCCCTAGCTCAAACATTTTTTTCACATGCTCAACCGTCCATATGCGACCCTCAGCGATAACTGGAACTTTAAGAGTGCTTGCAAGTTTATGAACGAGATCAAAATCAGGCTCATATTTTTTAAACGAATGCTTTGTATAAGGAGTGTAACCAACCAATGTTGTTGCTACAATATCAGCTCCAAGTTCAGCCGATATAACTCCCTCTTCATAAGTTGAAACATCAGCCATCAAAATTACATCTTGATATCTTTCCCTGATCTCTTTAAAAATCTTAAATCTCTCATCCCTTGAGGTTACATCAATTGCCACTATATCTGCTCCAGATTTAATTATCTTTTGAACTGCTTCTATATCAGGTGTTATAAGCACATCCCCATCTGGATATTTGCTTTTTAACAGACCGATCACAGGAATTTTGACTCTATTTTTTATCGCTTTAATATTTTCCAAACCCTCTACTCTAATTCCAGCAGCACCACCAAGTTCAGCTGCGATTGCAAATTCAACTATAAACTCAACCCCTGAAAAAAGCCCAAACTCATCAGGCTGACAGGAAACAATAATTCCATTTTTAAGTTTATTCAAAATATCTGCTTTCATCCACTCAATTTAGCTTTTGTTCTGGCAATTTGATTTAATTTCAAATCATTTTTATGTGCGAAAGATATAAGCCTTCCGATGCTTTCAGATGCTTTCACAACAAATGGAAAAGAATAAAGGACAAATTTTAAATCTTCGCTTACGCTCGCGTTCCTGCCAACCGCGACTAAATTTTTAATTTTCGTCAAAAAAGATGAAAAAGGTATGCGAATTATGGAATTATCAAATTTTTTATCTGGAGCAAGAACGCAAGGGAATAATTTCTCGGCTGGCGATGATATTTTAAGCACGGCAACCTCATCATCAAAACTTTTATTATTAAAAACATCCTCTGCGGTTAAAGTATATAATCCATTTATTCTGCAACCCCCTGTAAAATAAATCTGCGCTGGAAACATTGAAATATTTGCCTTTTCAAAAGGCTTAAACTGCCTTAAATGCTCAAGGAAAGAATAAACTTTTAACTGTAATTTTTCTTCCATCATGCTAATTGAAACGATATCATCGGGGCTGAATTCGCTATTATCGGATAAGCCAAACACAACGCAGTGATTCTTTATAGGCAGCTCATAAATTGCAACTTTTACATTATCTTTTTCAACGACATATGCGTGATAAGTGGAGTTTTCTATTCTGACACTTTCACAAACAATCCTATCATCATTTTTGCTAAAATCACATCCGTTTATGATAAAATTATATCTTGCTAAGGATTTAACCTTAGCCGTCAAATTTTCATCTATAGATTTGAAAACAGCGCAATTCCCAGTCGCATCAACAAAATATTTTCCTCTCACTTCAATTAATCCTTCCTTCCCAAGTACCAAAATGGATGATACCACATCTCCCATCAATTTTGCTCTTACAAATGAAGCGTGAAAAAGCAAATTAATTTTGAAATCAAGAAGAAGTTCAAGCATTGTGTTTTTAAACATTTCTAAATCAAATGGAATTATCCCACCAGATATTTTCAATGGGTCAGGATAGATAAATCGAGGTATAGCTTTATTTTTCAGTAGATATCTTATCAAGGTTGAAAAGATTGGATATTTAATCGTTTCAGTTCCTTCCTCAGTAAACAGCTCATCAAGGCTTCTTTGAAAATTAAACACCCTCAGGGGATAAGCAAATGCAGTTGAAATAAGTCCACCAGGGAACCCATATTCTTCCACTAAGAAAGTCTTTAAGCCATCGTTTGCACAAGTGAGCGCTGTTGTAATTCCGCTCAAACCACCGCCAACCACAACGACATCTGCTTCAACTACTTTGACTTTTTTAGGTAAATTTACTTCCGTTTTTCTTCTCATTTTAGTAATAGTTTTTTGAGAAAGTTATTTATTTCCGTATCCCAAAAAGTCCAGTCGTGCCCGCCAGGTAATTCATGATACTCGTAAAGAATTCCCTTGCGATGCAGTTTTTCAACAAATCTCCGGTTAGATTCAAGCAGTCCATCAATTGGGTCATCTTTGCCACACGAGATGTAAAAGTATGGTAAATTAGAAGTTCCAACCTTCTCAACGATAGTAAATATGTCATTCTTATCCCAATGTTCAGTTTCATTCTCAC
>JBKBWH010000151.1:0-4874 GCA_046289115.1 Candidatus Kryptonium sp. | reverse complement strand
AGTTGGGCTTGGGGCAAATCTTGTTTTTGTTTTCAATTTGCAATAACGAATTAATTTTTATTTTTTTTGCCTACGGCTTCGGCTATGATGAAAGCGTCCGAGTTAACTCATCAATTGCTTCGTCAGTGAAAACTATATCTTCAAGTGCTCCCGAAAGATAATCTTGATACGCGCTCATATCGAAAAACCCATGCCCAGATAAGTTGAATAGTATCACTTCTTCTTTCTTTTCCTTTCTCGCCCTAATTGCCTCATCTATAACAGCTCTTATAGCGTGTGCGGATTCTGGCGCTGGAACTATCCCTTCGGTTTGGAAAAATTTTAAAGCTGCATCAAAAACTTCATTCTGGGTATAAGCCCTTGCTTCAATAAATCCATCAGCATACAGTTTACTAATTATTGGGCTCATTCCATGGTATCTCAAACCGCCAGCGTGGATTTTAGGTGGAACGAAATCATGACCAAGTGTATACATTGGTAAAAGAGGAGTTAATTTACTGCTATCTCCATAATCATAACTGTAAATTCCTTTCGTAAGGGTTGGGCATGCTGCAGGTTCAACCGCAAGGACCCGAAGCATTTTCTTTTTTTCCAAAAATTTATCAAGTAAAAAAGGAAAAGCAAGTCCAGCAAAATTTGAACCCCCTCCTACACAACCGATAACAATGGTTGGATATTCATCAATTTTATCAAGTTGTTTCTTTGCCTCAAGCCCAATTATCGTTTGATGCAAAAGCACATGATTTAAGACACTACCAAGAGAATATTTTGTTTTTTCATCAGACATTGCAACTTCAATAGCCTCGCTTATAGCAATACCTAAACTTCCTGGTGAATCTGGGTCTGCTTCAAGAATTTTTTTACCAACCTGTGTTTCCCCACTTGGGCTTGGAACTACATCCGCACCCCACATCTTCATCAAAACTTTTCTATATGGCTTTTGTTCATAACTCGCCCTCACCATAAAAACTTTACATTCCAAACCAAAATAACTACACGCGAAAGCCAAAGCACTACCCCATTGCCCCGCTCCCGTTTCCGTAGTCAATCGCTTAACTTCTTCAATTTTATTATAATACGCCTGCGCAACTGCAGTATTTGGCTTATGACTTCCAGAAGGGCTAACACCCTCATATTTGTAATAAATTCTTGCCGGTGTATTAAGCGCTTCCTCAAGAAATCTTGCCCTTATCAAAGGTGTCGGTCGCCACAAAAGATAAACTCTCAAAACTTCCTCAGGTATATCTATCCACTGTTTATCGCTTATCTCCTGCTCAATTAAACTTTTGGCAAAAATTATACTAAGCTCATCAACCGAAACAGGTTTACCAGTCCTTGGATTAAGTGGTGGCTTTGGTTTTTCAGGCATATCGTGGATTATGTTATACCACCTCTTTGGGATTTCACGTTCACTCAAATAAATACGATTACTTCGCGAGGCAATATGTCTTTTTTTCATATCATGCAAAGTTTTATTTATAATTTGATGACTCGACTAATGCGGTTAACCATAAAGTTGCAAGTCTAATCGAAGCTTTGCTCATTCTATCGTAAATTAAATTTTTTAATTTTCCTGCCATAATTGAATAATACTCACTGGAATAAATATAACGCGTTCTGCCATCTCTTTTCTCAACTCTATAAAGTTTTTCGGGCGGGATCAAACTCTTTGCATAATTATCAGCATTCAAGATATCATCAATAAATTTATAGGACTCAAGAACAATTTCAAAAGCAAAATTTACCCTATCACCAACGATGGAACTCTTTTTCAAATCAGCATCGAGCTTTTTAATATCAAATTTTAATTCATCATTTTGCATCAAATATTTCACAAGTTCGGTTTCAAATCTTGAATGAATTCCAGGTTGATTTGTCAACTGACCATCGTAATTTTCAGTCACATGCAGAGGTTGATGTGCATCTTCAACATAATGAGCAAGCCATGAAAAATATTTTAGCATCTTTTCCTTATCAGCTTTTGAAATTGAAAGCGCCAAGCTATCGGTAAAATCACTAATCCTCCATGGGAGGAATCCATTTTTTTGAACCGTCTCAAAACCAAATTTTTCTATCGCTTTTTTCTTATCCCTCGGAAGTTCATTAAAGGGATAATTCCCATACCTATCTATGTCGATGAAATGATTATACTGTTCATCTTTATCTTCACCTCTGACCATATCAGGCTCAATACATCGCTCTATAATGATGTCCTTGTTTTCAGAGAGAAACTTTTTTAAAAAATCTAATTTCGCTTGGTCAATTTTATCAAATTTATCAAGGCTTAAAATCAAATTAATCGCAACCTCGGTCATCTTTTTATGTCCATCAAATCCCCAAGGTTGCGCATCTTTAAAGCTCAAAACTAAAATGATAGCCAAAGCGGACAAAAATAAAAAGTAAAATAAATTTGCTTTCCTATTCATAAGTTTTTTGTTTTTTAATTTGCAATAACGAATACATATAGATGCTAAAAAGGTTGCCCAAACGGGCAACCTCAAAAATAATTATCTGATTTTCTTCTTATGCCTCATCTTCCTTCTTCTCTTCTTCCACTTATGCTTGTTCATTTTCTTCTTTCTCTTCTTCCTAAGATTTGGCACAGCTTTTCACCTCCAACAATTTGTTTTAAAATTTATGTTGTTCAAGAATCCGCTTTGCTTTTTGAGCAACATCCGCTGATGGATTAACATCTATACAACGCTGAAAATAATCTTTAGCCTTCTCAATATTTCCAGACGCTAAGTTTACTATACCAAGATTATACAAGGCAAGTTGATGCTTCGGCGCGTAAGTCAAAGCCTTCTCCATCTCAGCAATCGCCTCATCTACACGACCGATCTCAAACAAACAAATTCCCATATCAACCCTTGCATCTGGGTCCGATTCATTTTTTTCAAGGTATCTTCTGTAATATTCAACCGCTTGATCAAATATATGAACATCATGTAAAAGATTTGCCAACTTCAAAGTTGAAGCCATATCATCCGGGTTTGCATTAACTCTTCTGCGCAATTGCTCAATCTCAGCCATTATCTCAGAATTTACCTCCGGATGTTGATGAACATCTGGTTTTGATTTTTCTCTGCGGATCACTCCATAAGCAATTAACCCAACAAAGGCAATGGCAAGCCCAAGATAAAAAAGTTGATAAAAAGATAATTTAAGATTCTTCCTTTCTTTCTTTGATTTAACCTTTATCTCGGGTTGTTTTGGTTTAATGGACTCCAACTCTGGGGGTTTGAACTCAACCTTCTGAGGTTTCGCTTTTTCAAACGAAGTAAATGTTCCTGTGAGAACTGAACCACAACTTATGCAAAACTTGCCACCCGGCTCATTTTCAAAACCACAAACATCACAAATGATCACTTGTTCTTGTTCACCTGAAGGTTGTTCTATCTCTGACAACTTAGTGCCACAATTAAAGCAAAATTTTGCATTTTCAGGTAATACTATATCACAAACAGGGCATTTTTTTGATGTCATGATTTAGTATAAAAATTAATTTTTAATTTACAATGTCTCGCCTTCCCCTGCTTCTTGCTGTTTCTCAGTACTTGTTGCATCGAACGACTGACTCTTAAGACCCTTTTCTTCAAGAATTCTATCCCGCAGGCTTTCGATGACCGCCTGTTTAAACTCACGCGTCGGCTTAAAATCCGGAACATACCTATCATCAAGCGGAACTATCTCACCTTTTTTAGGATTTCGTGCTATCCTCGCCTTCCTTTTCACGACCCTGAAGGTCCCAAATCCTCTTATTTGAACATAATCACCTTTCCTCAACGAATCCATAATAATAGCTAAAGCCCCATCAATAACTCTTTCTACCTCTTCAACGGTTAAACCAATTTGCTCAGCCAAAATTTTAACAAGTTCTGTTTTTGTCAATTTCTAATCCTGATTTTATTTTAGAATAAATTCACATCTATACTGCAAAATAGGTTGATTTAAGATGAAACTTTTTATCTCCTCAAGGTTTTCAAGGGTTTTTGATTCAAAAAACAAATCTAAAATCCCTGTTTTCTTTTTCTTTTCCTTAACAATCTTTGGTTCCCCCGTTATCCCAGCAAGATTTCCAGCAATCTTTATAGCATCTTCAAGCGTTCCAAGCGTATCAACAAGACCCATTTCAAAAGCTTGTCTCCCCGTAAAAACCCTACCATCGGCTATTTTCAAAATATCATCCCTTTTCATCTTTCTCTCTTCAACAACATGATCTATAAATTGCTCATAAACATCATCTATCACGCTTTGAAAATATCTTTTTTCTTCATCCGTTAAACCACGATACGGAGTCCCTGAATCCTTGAATTTACCACTTTTTATCACCTCAAACTCTACACCAACTTTATCAAACAATTTTTTTAAATTTGGAAATTGAGCTATAACCCCTATGCTCCCTGTTATCGTCCCTGGATTTGCAACTATTTTACTCGCCCCAAGAGATACATAATAACCTCCACTTGCTGCAACCGAACCCATCGAGACGACAACTGGTTTCTTCTCCCTAGCTTTTTTCAACTCCTGATAAATTTCTTCGCTTGCTGATACCCCGCCTCCGGGTGAATCAACGTAAACGACAATTGCCTTAACAGCCGAACTCTTCACATATTTTTTAATCTGCTTTATGATATCTTCCGAGTTAATTATTACACCCTTCAACTCAATTAAAGCAACCTTATCTTTGCCAGTGATCGCCTCATCTTCAACTTCGGTTTTCATAGAACTGACAAGCGTAAAAAAACCAAGTGCAACAAACAAAACCGCCAGCGAGAGTATTATTCCAATTATTCCGAGAAACCATTTTGCTTCTTTGCTCATCTCTCAAGCCTACATTAAGTTTTGTTTTGATAAATTTTACAAAAAATTTT
>JBKBWH010000150.1:0-4924 GCA_046289115.1 Candidatus Kryptonium sp. | reverse complement strand
CTTTTATATCATTGTTCAAAACTTTCAAAAGTAAATGTTTCGGGCGGTGAAGTTCGCCCCGGCATAGTTCATCGCCTTGATAAGGATACAAGTGGTCTCCTCTTAGTTGCAAAAGATGACGAAACTCATAGATATCTTGCAAAGCAATTTTTTCACAAAACAGTTGATAGAGAATATTGGGCAATCGTCTGGGGTCATTTTAACTCTACCCGTGGTGTAATTGAGACTGAACTTGGGAGAAGCAAAAGCGATAGGACAAAATTTACAGTTGTAAAGGGTGGCAAACTTGCAATAACAGAATATGAAGTTCTTGAAAAGTTTGATTTCCTCTCGCTTGTCAAGTTAAAATTGAAAACTGGAAGAACACACCAAATAAGGGTTCACCTTGGTTATATCGGACATCCAGTTTTTTGAGATCCAACCTATGGTGGGAGAAGAATTGCATGGGGAGGAATTGATAGAAAGAAAAAATTATTTGTTGATGAACTTTTGAAAATAATGCAACGCCAAGCGCTCCACGCGAAGACGCTCGGCTTTATACATCCAGCAAGAAATGAGTTTATGAAATTTGACTCCGAACTACCTGAGGATATGAAAAAACTTTTGGAAGTTTTGAAAAAAGGATAATTAAACAAATGTTTCAAAAAGGAAACGAAATAGAGGTAAAAATAGAGAAAAGCGTCTTTGAAGGTAAAAGCATAGCAAGAGTTAACGGTTTTGTTTTATTCGTCAGGAATGTTGTCCCAGGCGATGTAGTTAAAGTAAAGATTACAAAGGTGAAAAAATCATACGCGGAAGCGGAACTTGTTGAGATAATCCAAGAGTCTAACTTGAGGGTTAAACCAAGATGTAAATTTTTTGGAATATGTGGTGGATGCAAATGGCAAAACCTTGATTATAATGCACAAATTAAATTTAAACGAGATCATGTGATTGAAAGTTTTGAAAGAATCGGTGGTTTCAAGGGAATTGACAAAATAGTTCTGCGAACGCTTCCGTCTGACGAAATCTTTTTTTATAGAAATAAAATCGAATTTTCATTTTCAGAACAGCGCTGGCTCCCAGAAGGTGAAATAATAAATTTAGATGAGAGCAGTAAAAATTTTGCTCTTGGCTTTCATCCACCAGAAAGATATGACAAAGTTCTCGACATCGATGAATGCTTTCTGCATTCGGAGTTAAGCAATAAGATTTTAAACTTTACAAGGGATTATTTTAAATCACGAGGGATTTCTATCTATTCATCTGAAAAGAATGAGGGCTACCTCCGTTTTCTTGTGATAAGAGAGGGGAAGAACACAGGTGAGGTTATGGTTAATCTTGTTACATTTGAAGACAACCCAGAAATAATGCAGGAGTTCACCGAAGCCCTACTTTCAAAATTTCCCCAAATAACCACGATCGTTAATAACATCAACACAAGAAAAGCCCAAATATCCACAGGTGAATATGAAAAAGTTTATCACGGCAACGGGACAATAATTGAAAAACTTGGCGACTTTATCTTTCAAATCTCATCAAATTCCTTCTTTCAAACCAACACAAAACAGGCAGAAAAACTTTACAGGAAAATAGTCGAATTTTCCGATTTCAAACCGGATGATGTGGTTTACGATTTCTATTCTGGGACGGGAACAATTTCAATCTTTATTTCGCCTTATGTAAAAAGCGTCGTTGGACTTGAAATCATTGAAAGCGCAGTTGAAGACGCATGGAGAAACGCAGAGATAAATAATATAAAAAATTGCAAGTTCATAGCTGGTGATCTGAGAGAAAAACTTTACAAAGATAAAAGCTGGATGAAAGAAACCCCAAAACCTGATGTGATAATAATTGATCCACCAAGGTCTGGGATGCACCCAGATGTCGTAAAAGCTGTGGCAAAAATTCAGCCCCGAAAAATTGTCTATGTAAGTTGTAACCCAACAACCCAAGCAAGAGATATAAAAATGCTGTTTGAATATACCCCCAATTATGAGCTCGAGGTAATTCAACCAATTGATATGTTCCCGCACACATATCATATTGAAAACATCGCGGTGCTTAGCCTAATCCCCTCAAGTAGAAAAAAATCCGATTAAAAACAAAATAAACTCACCAAAATGAGAAAAAGCGTAACAGTTATTTTAGCCCTTGCAGTACTTACTTCGCTCTCGCTCGCCCAAAAATTAAACTATCCACCGACAAAAACAGTAGATGTTGTTGAAGATTATCATGGTGTTAAAGTAGCTGATCCATATCGCTGGCTTGAAGATTTTAACTCCGAAGAAGTAAAGCAGTGGGTTGAAGCCCAAAATAAAATTACATTTGAATTTATTCGTTCAATCCCATCTTATGAAAAGATAAAGGCAAGGCTGACAGAGTTAATGAACTATCCAAAGTTTTCAGTCCCAGCGAAGGCAGGAAATAGATATTTTTTCTTTAAAAACGACGGACTTCAAAATCAATCAGTTCTCTATATGCGCGAGGGTTTAAAGGGCAAAGATAAACTTGTGATCGACCCGAACAAATTTAGTGAGGATGGAACAGTCGCTTTGATGAACCTTTCATATAGCAAGGATGGAAGATTTCTCGCTTACGGTGTTTCGGTAAGCGGTAGCGACTGGCAGGAGATAAGAATCAAAGATGTCGTCAGCGGAAAAGATTATGACGAAGTTTTAAAATGGTGTAAATTTTCAAGCATTGCATGGTTGCCGGATAATTCAGGATTTTACTATAATCGTTTCCCTGAACCAGGAACAGTCCCAAAAGAGGATGAAAACAACTACAACAAAGTTTATTTTCATAAACTTGGTACACCACAATCAGAGGATAAACTTATCTATGAAAGACCCGACGCTAAAGAACTCAACTTTTATCCAAGCATAACCGAAGATGGGAAATATTTAATTTTAACTGTCACACATGGGACAAGCCCCAAAAACAGAGTTTATTATCGCGAACTAAAAAGCGATGGCGACTTTATCCGATTGCTTGATGAAGCAGACGCAAGTTATGATTTTATCGGGAACAAAGATAACATTTTTTATTTCCTCACAGATTTAAACGCCCCCAAATATAAAATTATTGCCATCGACATAAAAAATCCCGAGAGAAAAAATTGGAAAGATATAATTCCGGAAAACAAAAAAGCAGTTATATCAGATGCGCGGATAATTAACAATTACTTCGTCATAGTTTACAACGAAGATGTAAAACACAGACTTGAAATTTACTCGCTTGATGGAAAATTTGTTAAAGAAATCAAGCTTCCAGGAAGCGGAACCATCTCGGGGCTTTCCGGCAGGCAAAATGACAAAGAGATGTTTTTTGGATTCACATCGTTTTTATACCCATTGAATGTTTACAGATATGACTTTACAACAGGAAAACTCGAGCTATTTTTTGAAACGAAGTTAAAAGGTTTTAATCCAAATGATTATGAGGTGAGACAAGTTTTTTATGAATCAAAAGATGGGGCTCGCATCCCAATGTATATAGTTCATAAACGAAATTTAAAACTTGATGGAAACAATCCAACTCTACTTTATGGTTACGGTGGCTTTAACATAAGCATTATGCCATCTTTTTCAGCAATCAGATTACTTTGGCTTGAAATAGGCGGAGTTTATGCGGTTGCAAATTTAAGAGGCGGAAGCGAATATGGAGAAGAATGGCACCAAGCTGGAATGCTTGATAAAAAGCAAAATGTATTTAACGATTTCATCTCCGCTGGAGAATGGCTTATTAAAAATGGCTATACAAATTCCAAAAAACTTGTGATAAACGGAAGAAGCAATGGCGGTTTACTTGTTGCCGCGTGTATGGTCCAACGCCCAGACCTTTACGGAGCTGTCGTATGCGAGGTTCCAGTGATTGATATGTTAAGATATCATAAATTCACCGTCGGTAGATATTGGATACCCGAATATGGAAATGCTGAAGCAAACCCTGAACATTTTAAGTTTTTATATGCGTATTCACCACTTCACAATGTTAAAAAAGGAAACTCTTACCCACCAATTTTAATCACCACTGCTGATCACGATGATAGAGTTGTTCCATTGCACGCTTATAAATTTACCGCGACGCTTCAAGCTGCAAACGCCGGTGATACACCAGTTCTTTTAAGGGTTGAAACAAAAGCCGGACACGGAGCTGGAAAACCAACATCAAAGGTTATAGAGGAGCAAGCGGATATTTATGCGTTCATATTCAAAGTTTTGGGAATAACCTATTAAACCATTTTACTTTTCAAGCCCGGAGGGGGTCATCAGCATCACCTCCGGGTTTTGCAGATCTAAAAATTTCTATCACCCTATCAGCAAGCTTGTTAAAATCTGTATTTTCATCAACATCAACCCATATAATTCTTTTATCTTGTCTAAACCATGTAAGTTGTCGCTTGGCATATCGCCTTGAATTTCGTTTAATTAAATAAATCATTTGATCGTAAGTGATCAACCCATCCAGATAATCAAAAACCTCCTTATACCCTACCGTTTGAAGCGAGTTTAAATTTTTATCATATCCGAGCTCTCTTAAATGTTTGACCTCCTCAATCAAACCGTTTTTTATCATCTGTTCAACTCTTTCTTCAATTCGCTTATACAATTTCTTCCTATCCCAATTAAGCCCGACTTGAACAGTTTGGAAATTTATAGTCTGTTTGTTTTCCTTTTGAAGTTGAGAAATTGCTCTCCCAGTTAAATAATAAATTTCAAGAGCCCTTACAACTCTTTTTAAATTGTTCGGATGAATTTTTTGTGCCGATTCTGGATCAACTTTTTTAAGTTCCTCATAAAGAACACCAACACCCAGTTTCTTCGCCTTGCTGTAAAGTATTTCGCGAAGTTCCCAATCAGCTCCAGGTCCCTCAAAAAATCCATCAATTAGCATCTTGATACAAAGTCCCGAACCACCCACAATTATTGGAATTTTCCCC
>JBKBWH010000014.1:0-17922 GCA_046289115.1 Candidatus Kryptonium sp. | reverse complement strand
ACAGCAGGAGATTTGAAATGCTGGAGGAATTGAAAATAAAGAATGAAGTTGGTAAATGAAAGTTGCTTTTATATTCCCCGGTCAGGCTTCACAGTATGTAGGAATGGGGAAGGACTTATATGAAAACAGTCAAATTGCGAGGGAAATTTTTGATAAAGCGGAAGAAGTGCTTGGCTTTGAGTTAAAGCGAATTTGTTTTGAGGGACCTGAAGAAGAATTAAAACAAACAAAAATCACCCAACCAGCGATCTTTGTTCATAGTTATATTGTTTCAAAGCTTCTCGACGGAAAGTTAAAAGCTGATATGACTGCTGGTCATTCGCTTGGGGAATATTCGGCGCTTGTTTACGCTGGTGTATTAAGTTTTGAGGATGCCTTAAAAATTGTGAAACTTCGAGGTGAACTTATGCAGAAAGCAGGCGAGGAAAATCCTGGGACAATGGCTGCAATTGTTGGGCTTGAGGATGTAAAGGTGAGAGAAATTTGTGAAGAAGTTAAAGATGGCGTGGTTCAGCCTGCAAATTTTAACGCACCTGGACAAATTGTAATATCTGGTGAGGTTGAGGCTGTTAAAAAAGCTATGGAACTTGCACAAAAAGCTGGGGCGAAGATGGTTAAGGAGCTTGTTGTAAGTGGCGCCTTTCATTCCCCGCTTATGGAAAGTGCAAAGGAAAAACTTAAAGAAGCGCTTGATGAAGTTAAGTTTAATAAACCATCAATTCCTGTTTATTTCAATGTGACCGCAAAACCTGCTTTTGAACCTGAAGAAATAAAAAACTTGCTTTACCTTCAAATAACAAGCCCGGTGCTTTGGTCTCAAATCATAATTAATATGGCTTCAGATGGAGCGACGAAGTTTTATGAAATTGGTCCGGGGAAGGTTTTACAAGGTTTGGTTAAGAGAATAATTTCAAATGTTGAAATAGCAGGCTTTGATAAACTTAATGATATCGAAAACTTTAATTGATGAGTAAAAACGATGGAAGGCATGATGAAATCCACCACAAGCGAAAGAGAAATTGTTCAAGTTAAAAATTACAAAATAGATACGCTTGTTTTTACTGCCGGGTTTGTTCCATTCTGTAATGTTCCAGTTTGTCATGCAACTTGCTGTTATTGGGGAGTTTATGTTGATGTTAAAGAAAGGGAGAAGATTCTTGAACACAAAGATTTAATTTTGAATTATATGGATGAAACTCAACCGCACGATGTTGAACTTTGGTTTGAGAAAGAAGAGTGGGATGATGCTGATTTCCCGTCGGGTAAATGTGTTGGGACAAATGTTTATAACGGTAAATGTGTATTTTTAACGAAGGAAGGATATTGTGTTTTGCAGGTTGCTGCGGAGAAAAATGGAATGCACAAGTGGGCTTTAAAGCCATTTTATTGTTGTATTTATCCGTTGACTTTTTGGGAAGGTGTTTTAACTTATGACGATGGACATGCGCAGGATTTGCCATATTGTGGAATAAATGCGGTGCATAATCACTCTGCTCCAGTAGTTGAAATTTGTAAAGATGAGTTTATTTATGTTATCGGCGAAGATGGTTATATTGAACTTTTGGAGATTTACAAAAGGTGGAAGCAGGAAAATTCAAATATAAGCGGGGTTAAATAATGGATGACTTTAAAAATAAGGTTGCTATAATCACAGGTGGTTCAAGAGGGATAGGTAGAGCTATTGCTAAAGTTCTTGCCTCAGCTGGATGCTCTGTTGTGATAACTTACAAAACTTCGGCTCAACAAGCGCAGGAAGTTGTTGACGAGATTTCAAAAAATTCAAAGGCTATGGCGATTCAAGCAGATTCATCAAAATTTGAGGATGCTCAGAGGGTTGTTGATGAAGTTTTGAAAAATTTCGGTAAAATTGATATACTTATTAACAACGCTGGAATTACGAAGGATAATTTATTGCTTAGGATGAGCGAGAGTGAATGGGATGATGTGATTGAAACTAATTTAAAGGGAGTGTTTAATTTTACAAAAGCAGTCATAAAGCATATGATAAGTCAGAGGTCGGGAAAAATAATCAATATTGCCTCAGTTGTTGGATTGATAGGCAATCCGGGTCAGGCAAATTATGCAGCTTCGAAAGCTGGGATTATAGGTTTTACAAAAGCATTGGCAAAGGAAGTTGCTTCAAGAAATATACAAGTAAATGTTGTCGCTCCAGGCTATGTTGAAACGGAGATGACAGGAAAATTAAGTGAGGAGCAGAAAAAAAGACTTTTTGAAATGATACCGGCAAAAAGGATAGCCAAACCTGAAGAAATAGCATATGTTGTTAAGTTTCTTGCCTCATCTGAATCTGATTATATTACAGGTCAAGTTATAGTTGTTGATGGTGGTTTAACCGCATAAAAAATAAACCAAAAACAAAAGGAGGAGCAAAATATGGACATTGAAGCAAAGGTCAAGCAGATAATCGTGAACAAATTGAATGTAAGTGAGGATAAGGTAGTCCCCGAGGCATCTTTTATTAATGATCTTGGTGCAGATTCACTTGATACCGTTGAGCTTGTCATGGAATTTGAGAAGGAATTTGGAATTCAAGTTCCAGACGAAGATGCGGAAAAGATAAGAACAGTTGGGGATGCGATTAACTATTTAAAGCAAAAGCTCGGTCAGGCGTAAAGAATCTTTTACGGGGGAGCGCTTGTCTCTCCCTTTTTATTTTGTTAAAAACAAAAAATGTGTCGATTTATGTTCAACCGTAAAAGGGTTGTCGTTACAGGGATGGGTGTCATATCGCCCGTCGGATTAACCATTGATGAATTTTGGAAAAATTTGTTGGATGGTAAAAGTGGCGTCGATTATATAACAAAGTTTGATACAACAAATTTTGCGACTAAGTTTGCAGCTGAGGTGAAAAATTTTGATCCTGTGAACTACATGGATAAAAAGCTTGCTCAAAGGATGGATGTTTTCACCCAATTTGCTATGGCTGCAACCGAGATGGCAATTCAAGATGCTGGGCTTAATTCTGATTCAAAGATAGATAAAGAAAGGGTGGCTGTTGTCTACTCTTCGGGAATTGGAGGTATGTGGACTTATCATAATCAACATGAATTGTTGTTTAAAACAGGGACGCCAAGACATATAAGTCCATTCACCGTGACAATGATGATCGTTGACATAGTTGCTGGTTACATTTCAATAAGATATGGTTACAAAGGACCAAATTATGCGACTGTTTCCGCTTGTGCAAGTTCAGCAAATGCCATAACTGATGCAGTTATGTTGATTGAACGAGGGCTTGCGGATGTGGTTATAACTGGCGGGTCTGAATCTGCCATTTGTCCGATGGGAGTTGGTTCGTTCAATGCTATGAGAGCCCTTTCAACAAGAAACGATGAACCTCAAAAGGCAAGCCGACCGTTCGACGCTCAGCGCGATGGTTTTGTGATGGGTGAGGGGGCTGGAACTTTGATACTTGAATCGCTTGAACATGCTTTAAACCGTGGTGCAAAAATTTACGCTGAAGTAGCGGGCTTTGGTCTTACGGCGGATGCATATCATATAACCGCTCCAGCTCCAAATGGCGAAGGTGCTGCAAGATCAATGGCGATGGCACTTAAAGATGCTGGACTTCAACCCGAAGACATTGACTATATCAATGCACATGGAACTTCAACTAAAGAAAATGATAAAAACGAAACTCAGGCAATTAAAACTGTTTTTGGTGAGCATGCGTATAAGCTTGCGATAAATTCAACTAAATCAATGATAGGTCATCTTCTTGGCGCTGCTGGAGCGGTTGAGGCGATCGCAACAATTTTAACGATAACCTCAGGTAAAATCCACCCAACGATAAATTATGAATATCCAGATCCCGAATGCGATCTTTTCTATGTTCCTAATCAGGCAATAGAAAGGGAAGTCAAAGCGGCGATATCAAATTCGTTTGGTTTTGGTGGCCATAATGTTTCAATAGTTTTCAAAAAGTTTGAAGAATAGTTTTGATCAAGTTAATTAAAAAGCTATATACGCTTTTAAATCGTTGGGATTCGAAACCGATAAGCAAGAATAAGTTTAAGGAGCTTGAAAAAAATCTCGGTGTTAAGATTCGCAATAGGGATATTTTTATTCAAGCATTGACGCATAGATCGTTCGTTCCTGTTGCAAAACAAAAGTATGGGATAAAGCTTGAATCGAACGAGAGGCTTGAATTTCTCGGGGATTCAATTTTAAATCTTATTGCTGGGGAGTTTCTATATAAAGCATATCCATTTGCAACTGAAGGGAGATTAACTCGTTTAAGGTCGCGAATTATAAATAAGGGAACTCTAATTAAGTATGCTTATCTTTTAAAACTTGATGAGTTTATACTTCTAAGCCATTCAGCCAGGCGTGCTCTTATGCAGGGGTATAATTCAATGCTTGCGGATGCGTTTGAAGCAATCGTTGGAGCAATATATCTTGATTCTGGATTTGAAAGGACAAAAAAATTTTTAGGTCGTGTCTTTAAAGAGTTAATAGGGGAGTTCGATTTAAATTTTTACGAATCGACCAAGGAGCATTATAAAAGCATACTCGTTGAATACTCTCATAAGAAAAATCTTGAGGTGACTTACAGAGTTGTAAAGATTGAGGGTCCTGAACATGAAAGGATTTTCACTGTTGAAGTTTTACTTGGGGGACAAGTTGTTGGGGTAGGTCAAGGCAAAAGCAAGAAAGAAGCTGAGAAATTTGCTGCTTATGACGCTCTCCTTAAACTTGGTCTCATTGAAAAACCCATAAGTTGAAATTTATCGGAATTTTCACAAATTTATACCAGTGAAAAACAAAACTATGTTTTTTAAATGTTAAGGAGTTTATTGGGTTTAAAGTTTCTAATTTTGCTTTTCCATTTTAATACCACGGCGCAAAATATATGGTTCTCCGATGATTTCGTCAGCTCGAAGCTAAATAATGTATGGATTCCAATATCGGGCAACTGGGGGATTGAAAATGGCAAACTCAGTTTGAAGGCAGGAGATAAACCTTCACTTCTGGGGCTGAATTTTTTAATACCGCCGAAATCAAAATACACTGTAAAGTTAAAGTTTTCAGGTGATAATATCTTAATTCTGTTTAATGCTTACGATATTTATTCGTTTCGTGTGGGAAATTATGTTAAATTGTTTGGCAACGCGATTTATACGGGTGTAGTTGAGCCAACTGGAGAAGAGAAGATTAAAAAGTTTGCATCACTTCCTTCAACAACGGATAGATTTAGAACAATATCTATTGAGGTTGCACCCGAAAAATATATCGTTTATCTGAACGACAAAAAGATTTTTGAGGAAAATACATATTTTAACTCTGGCTTTACAATCATCGGTGCAAATAAGGGAAGGGTAGAGATTGATTACCTCATAATTTCATCTCGTGAGAAGTATAGAACGATCGAAGATATGAAAAGAGTTAGAGAGCCACTGCTCGATCATATAAATTCGATAGCTGTCATTGATGAATCAAAGTTTGCAATTTCAAGTGAACTTTATTCGCAGGTTCAGGTGCTTGACATCGTTGGGAGTGTTCTGAATAGATTTACATATTTGAGATGGGCTGGCGGAGTTATGCACTTCAAAGGGGGATTGTATATTTGTGATATGGGGAAAATAACCGTTGTTTATCCTGATAAAACCACAAGCGTTGCCCAATTTTTTGTAAAGTATCCAAATTATATAACTACGGATGGCGAAAGATTTTATCTCCTTGATGATGGGGCAATTAAAATTTTTGATCGTAATTTTAAACTTCTTTCGTCCTTCTCCGATCCCGAAAAGTTAAAATCTCCAACCGCTATATCTGTTGATAAGTATAACATCTACTTTGCTGACCCAGAAATTGGTCAAATTGTCGTTTATTCAAAAAGGGACACGATAAAATTTTTGCGGAGGATTAAAGATATTCTAATCGCGCCAGTTGATGTAAAGTATGATTCGACATCAAATTGTCTATTTGTTGCTGATCTTGGGCTTAAAGGTATTGCGAAGGTTGTAGGTGATAAGGTTGAAAAGATTTTTAAGGCTGAAAATCTAAATGGATTAAAATTTCCACGCAGCATTGATCTAAAAGCGGGCTTGATCTTCATCGCTGATGCTGATAAGATAGTATGTGTTGATACAACGCTTACGGAGCGCTCGGCAAGATTAATTCTGCGAGGTAGGTGAACCCTAATTATGGTTTAACTTCAAACTTTTCAACGAATTTTGAACACCATCCCTCAGAGTTAGAGCAATAAAAATATGTTAGTTCACCTTTTAATGATTTTAGAACTTTTGTTTTAGATTTCAATTTAACGATGATTGGCTTTCGTGTGTCAATGTAATTTTTTTCTGTTTTATCAAATTTGACTTCTAAAGCTTCAACCAGTGAATCATTGAATTTTACCTTTGGTTCGGGTTCGGAGTTTATGTAAATTCCATCGGCTGGCTTTAAAGTGACGACAAGTATAAACTCGTTGGGTTTGTTTCTCTCAAGTTTAAAATTTGAAGAGACATATTTATTTCTATTTACCTGAGGGTTGATGAGCAAGAGAGTTATTAGGACTGCGATTGCCCTCATTTTTTAATCTCTTTTATATTTTATTGCGCCCTCATAAATTGTCATATGAACATTAAAATCCTTATCAAGCACAACTATATCGGCATCTTTTCCGGTGGCGAGTATCCCCTTTTGATGTTCTTTTCCAAGGACGCGCGCTGGATTTAACGAAGCCATTCTAACTGCTGATGTGATTGGGACATCCACGAGATCAACCATAACCTTTACTGCTCGTTCCATAGTGAGCGTACTTCCTGCTAAGGTGCCATCTTCAAGAAATATCTTTTTATCTTTGACAATAACCTTTTGATCGGCAAATTCATATTCGCCGTCTGGCAGTCCGCACATCTTCATTGCATCGGTTATAAGTATAATTCCAGATGCTCCCTTTATTTTGTAAAGGAGTTTCATCACCATAGGGTGCACATGAATTCCGTCGGCGATTAGCTCTATTTTAAGCTCGTCAAAGAGAAGTGAACCTGTTATAACTCCAGGATCACGGTGGTGAAATGGTTTCATTGCGTTGAACATATGCGTCACATGTGCAGCGCCATTATGTATTGCTGTTTGAATTTCGTCTATATCTGCGATTGAATGTCCGATTGACAATATAACTCCATCAAGGGCAGCTTCGCGCATGATTTCATAAGCCCCAGGGAGTTCGGGAGCAATTGTCATTATTTTTATAAAACCTCGTCCTGCATCCCGTAATGTATACCATGCCTCAAGCGATGGTTTCAGAAGGTAGTCTGGGTTCATTGCTCCTCTTTCTTCTGGATTTAAAAACGGACCTTCAAGATGTATGCCCCAAATGTTTAAATGGTTTTGTTCTATAAAATCAGCCAATCGTCTTAATTCGCGAACGAATTCCTTTTCGGGCTTCGGATAAAGTGTTGCAAGTAAACCGGTTGTGCCATGTTGGAAGAAAAATTCACTTATTTTAAAAAGCGCATCATCATCCTCATCTTCAAAGCCATATCCGAGTCCACCATGAACATGAAGGTCGATAAACCCGGGCACAGCATACATACCATCAAAATCAAAAAATTCATATTCTTCATCAGGTTCAAATTTTAAATCTTCAAGTTTCCCAATCTCTGCTATTTTCTTTCCCTCTATTATTATGCCAGAGTTTTCTATTATTCTGAAAGGCGTAATTGAATTAACATTTCGTAAGACGATCTTTTTCACTACACAAATTTTGTTTTGTTTTTAAATTCGTAGTCAAGAAACTTTTTCTTGAATTTTTTAACTGTCTCGGTTACATCGTTTGATTTAAAAACTGATGAACCAGCAACAATTATATCAGCTCCTGCTTCAAGTAAAAGTTCAACATTACTGATATCGATCCCGCCGTCAACCTCAATTTCAACATTAAGATTTCTTTCTGTTATGATTTTTTTAGCCTGAACAATTTTTCTTAACGAAGTTTCGATGAATTTTTGACCTCCAAAGCCGGGGTTAACAGACATTATCAACAAGAGATCAACATAGTCGATGATTTCTTCAACTGCATAAACAGGCGTGGCGGGATTTATCGCGATACCAGCCTTTGCTCCAGATTGTTTAATTTTCATTATCGTTCTATGTAAGTGTGGACATGCCTCATAATGAACCGTTATTATGTCTGAGCCAGCGTTTCTAAATTCGTCTATATATTGGTCTGGGTTTGAGATCATAAGATGGGAATCAAGAGGCAAGGAAGTTAGTTTTCTTATTGCTTTAACTATCATCGGTCCAAATGTTAAATTTGGGACGAAGTGCCCATCCATTATATCAAGATGAAAAAGGTCTGCTCCACCTTCTTCTGCTTTTTTTATTTCATTTTTGAGGTCAGAGAAGTCAGCGGACAGTAAAGAAGGGGCAAGTTTAAACATTCTATTCTCAATAGTTTTGTTTTTGCATTTCGGAGAGCTCCTTCGCAACGAAAATATCAACAGATGAACCTTTGACAACAAAAGAGCCGGGTCTGGGGAATTGTTCGATTACAGTGTTTGGTAGAACTGTGGAGCTTGGCTCATAAACTATTTTTCCAATGCGGAGACCGGCTTCATTTAAAATTCTTTCAACTTTTGAAAGTGGAATTCCAACCAAATTGGGAACTTGTGTTTTTCCCTCCGCATCTCCTAAACTTACAACAACTGAAACTTGTGTCCCGACTGAAACTTTTGTTTTCTCGGGGATTGACTGTGAGAAAATCGCTCCTTCGGGGAAATCCTCAGAGAAATCATATTCAACAGCACCAAGTCGTAATCCAAACTTTTCAAGTGTTAATTTAGCCTCACGAACCGATTTTCCAATAAGGGATGGAACCTCAACTTTTTGTTCCCCTGAGCTGACGACAAGGTAAACGCGCCTTCCTTCTTTTATCTTCATCTCTGGTCTTGGATTTTGGATTATCACATACCCAGCGGGAAATCTTGCGTCATGTCGTTCAGTTACATTTTCAAGTTTGAGATTTAGGGAATCAATTATTTGCTTTGCTTCTTCAAGTTTTTTACCGATAAGATTTGGCATTTCTATAGATTTAACGGAATTAACATAAAATGGCATCACAACTTTATCAATTGCTAAAACTGAAAGAACAAATAGCACAGCGACCATAAGTAGTTTTTGATATCGCTTTTTCATCTTTGGGATAATGTCTTTGGCTTTTTTGTGAAATATAAAAAATAATTTTAGAATTCACAATTGAAAAATTTTGAAGCTTAGCCAAAAGAAACCATATAAATTGACACTTTGACATCCGTGTATCAAAATTTCAACGATTTGCTGTCAGCCTGACAGGCATTGTATCATAATTAAGTGAATGATTTTTAATCATTTCAAAGTGGCACAGTATTTGAATTTACATTTTAGTGAAGTTTGAACAAAAAACTAAAAACAAAAAAATTGGTAAGGAGGTGACGGGTTATGACACTCATCAGATGGAATCCTATAAGAGACCTTACAACAGAAATTTTTGACCTCCAAAAAGAAATAAACAAGATGTTTGACAGATTTTTCCGTGGCTTTGAAGATGAAGAAATTAGGGTAATAAGTTGGAGCCCAAGAGTTGATATATCTGAGACGAATGATGAGTACATCGTAAGGGCTGAGATTCCTGGGGTTAGCAAGGATGATGTTAAGATAACAATAAAAGATGACATCCTTACAATAAGTGGAGAGAAGAAGCAAGAGAAGGAATCGAAAGGTGAGAATTTCCATAGAATTGAGCGGGTGTATGGTTCATTCTCGAGGTCATTTGTTCTGCCGGGTAGTGTGAAGGTTGATAAGGTTGAGGCTAAATTTAAAGATGGGGTTCTTACGATAAAGCTTCCAAAGGTTGAGGAAGCTAAACCCAAGGAGATTGAGATTAAGGTTGATTAATAGAATAAATCCCGCCAGTTTTGGCGGGATTTTTTAATTTAAATTTATAAATTTGTATAGGCTAACAAAAAAACAAATTTTCGAAGTTCAAAATGGCGATGGAGGCACAAGTCAGGAAAAAAGGTTTTAGGGAAATTTTAAAAAGTTTATTTATGCCATATTTTGCAGAGAAAGAAGAGATTATGAAGATTTTAAATGAAGATTATTCGAAGGAGATCGCCCTCGCGAAGATGATGGAGGAGCATTCCGAGATGATCCCGTTTGATTTTTTAAGGGAAAAGCTGAGAAAAGTCGCAGAGGAGGAGAGGCTCCACGCTGAAAAGTTGAAGCAAAAAATTATAGAACTTGGTGGAAGTGTGAATCCATTGCCGAGAATCCTTGATGTTAAGATGGAAACAATTCACAATCAAAAAGGTTTTAGAAAACTTGTTGCTGATCTTGAGTTTGACAAAGAAATTTATGAGGGTTATATTTCGCAGATTAATAAAGTTGAGGATGATGAGGTTAAGAAGTTGCTTAGAGAGATAGTTGAGGATGAGGAAAGACATAAAGATGTTTTGATGGACATAGTGATGAAATTATGTTAATTTTTTAAACATTAAAACAAAGGATGATAAATAAGCCATGGGAGAGGAAAGCAAATTTGTGAAGAGTCCCGAAACACATGTGCATATTCCTGAGGCGATGTCTATTTTACCGTTGAGGAATTCGGTGTTTTTCCCGAAACAATTTATGCCCCTTTCTGTTGGAAGGGAGAGCACCATAAAGTTGATCGAGGACGCTGGAAAGACGGGTGAGTTAATTTTAATCGTCGCGCAAAAAGATCCGCAGATAGAGAAGCCAACTTCAAATGATGTTTATCACTTTGGAACTGTTGCAAAGATACTTAAAGTTTACAACTTGCCTGATGGTTCAAAGAGCGTGTTTGTCCAAGGTTTGCATCGGGCGAAGGTTTTATCGTTTATCCAGCAAGAACCGTATTTGAGAGGGATAATACAGCAAGTTGATGATGAAGGTGAAATTGATATTGAGGCTGAAGCTCTTGCGGTTGCAATTAAAAATGTGTTTAAGAAGGTTGTCGAGCTTTCTCCCGATTTAACACCAGATCAGGCGAATATGGTAAGCGGTACCGATGATATTTATGCGCTTCCAGATATCGTTGGATCAATTTTGAGTGTCTCGGTCGCTGAGAAGCAAGAGATACTTGAACAGGTTAATATAAAGGAACGCTTGAAAAAATGTCACTTTATTTTAAATCGACATGCTCAAAGGCTTGAACTTGGAAGTAAAATTCAGGCTGAGGTTCAAGATGAAATTACGAAGAATCAGCGCGAATATTTCCTTAGAGAACAGTTAAAAGCGATAAAACGGGAGCTTGGTGAAGATGAGGAGGGAGCTGAGATTAGGGAATTGAGGGAGAAAATTGAGAAGGCAAATATGCCTGAGGAAGCTCGAAAAGTTGCGCTGAAGGAACTTGAAAGATTATCTCGAATGCATCCATCTTCTGCCGAGTATACGGTTGCAAGAACCTATCTTGATTGGTTGATAGAATTGCCTTGGAGCATATCAACGGAGGACAATCTTGATATAAGAAAAGCTGAGGAGATACTCGAGAGGGATCATTATGGGCTTGAAAAGGTTAAGAAAAGAATCCTTGAGTATCTTGCGGTTCGAAAATTGAAGAATGATATGCGCGGTCCGATTCTTTGTTTTGTTGGACCGCCTGGAGTTGGTAAAACATCGCTTGGAAGGTCAATCGCAGAAGCTTTGGGGAGAAAATTTGTGAGAATTTCACTTGGTGGAGTTCATGATGAAGCTGAAATAAGAGGGCATAGAAGAACTTACATTGGTGCTTTGCCAGGGAGGATAATCCAGGGAATTAGAAAGGCCGGTTCAAATAATCCTGTTTTTATGCTTGATGAAGTTGATAAAATTGGTGCTGACTTCCGTGGGGATCCAGCAGCTGCTTTGCTTGAGGTCCTCGACCCTGAGCAGAATCATTCATTTAGCGATCATTATATTGAAGTTCCATTTGATCTTTCAAAGGTTATGTTTATAGCAACTGCTAATATGATTGAGCCAATTCCACCTGCTTTAAGAGATAGGATGGAAATAATTGAGATACCAAGTTACATAGAAGAAGAAAAATTAAATATAGCGAAGTATTTTCTTGTTCCGAAGCAGATAAAAGCACATGGGCTAACTGAGGATATGATAAAGTTTGAAGATGCAGCTCTTCGGAAGATAATTAATTCATATACGCGGGAAGCGGGTGTTAGAAATCTTGAGAGAAGAATAGCTGATATATGTCGTGGAGTTGCAAAGGATGTTGCAATGGGTAAAACCGAGCCCACAACTATAACCGAGGATGCTGTTCCAAAATATCTCGGGCAACCGAAGTATTATCACGAAGCTGCGGAGAGGATTAACAAGCCTGGCATTGCTATGGGTCTTGCCTGGACGCCGGTTGGTGGTGAGATTCTATTTGTTGAGGCGACGAAGATGAACGGCAAAGGGGCACTTCATCTTACAGGTCAACTTGGCGATGTTATGAAGGAATCGGCGCACATAGCATTAAGCTATATTGCTTCAAAAGCTGAAGAGTTCGGAATAGATCCAGAATTCAGAAGTAAATATGATATTCACATACATGTTCCAGCTGGAGCAATTCCAAAGGATGGACCTTCGGCTGGAGTTACCATATTAACAGCACTTTATTCCTTGTTAAAAGGCAGGGTAGTATGTAATGATATTGCGATGACAGGTGAGATTACATTGCGAGGCGCTGTTCTGCCTGTTGGCGGAATAAAAGAGAAAGTTCTCGCAGCGCATAGAGCAGGAATTAAAAAAGTGATATTGCCAGAAAAAAATAAAGCCGACACCGAAGAAATACCGGAACAAGTTAGAAATGAAATGGAATTCTACTTCGTGAAAGAGATGGATGAGGTTATTGAGATAGCTGTGAAAAAAGAGGTTGCCGAAGAAGTTGAGCAGGCTAATTGCCAATTGTAAACTTTAAACCCGTGTAAGTTTTTCAAGGGCGAATTATCTCTTTGGTTGAGATAGTTCGCCTTTTTTATTTTTTAGGGGGATTAAGTGTATTGAAGTATGCAAAACTTTTTAAGTCGCCATATCGATTTGAATTTTTATAAAAATTGTTTATAATTTTTCGGATGGATTTTTGAGATATAGATGTTTTAGTGACAAGAGAGAAAATATAGAGGTTTTTTAAAAATTAAAAAATGGGAACCAAGGCAAAAATCATAATCGGTGATAGTAGAATTATGAAAGAGGTGGGGGATGCAGAGATAGATCTAATTATTACTTCTCCCCCATACTGGCACATAAAAGATTATAGCATCTCTGGACAAATTGGCTATGGGCAAAGTCTACATGAATATCTTAAAGACCTTTACTATGTTTGGAACGAATGTTTTAGAGTGCTTAGAGAAGGTGGCAGACTTTGTATAAATGTTGGTGATCAATTTACAAGATCAATAATTTATGGGCGATATAAGGTCATTCCAATCCATGCTGAGATTATAGCACAGTGTGAGAGAATTGGTTTTGATTTTATGGGTTCTATCATCTGGCAGAAAAAAACTACAATGAATACAACGGGTGGTGCTAACATTATGGGTTCTTTTCCATATCCACCAAATGGAATTGTGGAAATTGATTATGAGTTTATCCATATCTTTAAAAAACCAGGGAAATCTAAAAGAGTGCCCAAAGAGATTAAAGAAGCATCTAAGCTTACGAAGGAAGAATGGAAAGAGTACTTTTCAGGGCATTGGAATTTTGGTGGTGCCAAGCAAATAGGTCATGAAGCTATGTTCCCAGATGAATTACCGCGCAGGTTAATAAAAATGTTTTCTTATGTAGGAGATACTGTGTTAGATCCATTCCTTGGTAGTGGGACCACTATGAAGGTTGCTTTAGAACTTAAAAGAAATGCCATCGGCTATGAAATCAATAAAGATTTCCTAAGCATAATAAAGGAAAAACTTGGTATTAAAGGGGACTTGTTTGGACTTTATGATTATATTCAGGTAATAGAAAGAAAAGAGGGAAAATTGGAACTTCCGCCGATAGATTACACACCAGGAATTCAGAACGCCAGGCCAAAGATAGATCCTAAAAAATTTAAATTTAAAGGTGATAGATTATATAAAGTTGTTGAAATTGTAAATGAGGACACAATTAGGCTCAATACCGGGTTGATTGTGAAATTTTTGGGGATAAGAATAAATAAAAAGGAAGAGACGATTCAATATCTGCGGAATTATATTCTTGGGAAAAATGTACTTTTGAAATTCTACGATAATGGCATTATAAATGAGAATACCGCAATAGCTTATGTTTATCTTAAAAATAAAATCTTTGTTAATGCTTATCTGATAAAATCTGGATTAGCGATCCCTGATCTTTCAGTGAATCATAAATATAGAGAAAAATTTATTCAACTTTGGAAGGGGAAGCAAAATGGCTAAAGAATGGATACTGAATATTGCTACAAACAGATGGGGTTTAAATAAAAAAGGAAGTGTAGGTCCCGTTTCGTTATGGATAAGAGAATGTTCCCCAAAAACAGTAGATGAATGGAGAAATTTTTATTACAAGAAACTTGCTGAAATGCTTAGGCAAAAGGGGATTAATCTATCCCCTCAAGAATACATTGAGGATTTAGGACGAAAATTATACACGAAAATAACCGAAGTTATTCAGGCTGAAATAGAGGAAGTAAAAGAAGAAGAGTGTATTGAATACATTTACAATCTTGTTATAAACAGAACTTTTGATGGGTATCAAAGGGAAATAAAAACAATTTATGGGGAATTACAACAAATTCTTGGACTTCCTATTAAACCAGCCCCAGACGAATGGGATAGACTTTACAATGTTGATTTTTATATAGAAATCAACGGGAAATACATTGGATTACAGATCAAACCAATCACTTATGAACAAACCCCCGAGATTCATAGATGGAAAGAGTGGCTTGAGAAAACACATGATAAGTTTGAAAGGAATAAAGGAGGCAAAGTTTTTATTGTTTTCTCAATAAAGAAAGGAGATAAGAAATTAATCTATAATCCTGAAGTACTAGAACAAATTAAAAAGGAAATTGAAAGGCTTAAAAAGGAATAAATCAAAAGTAACTTCTGACTTGATATGCCAACGAATAAAGGACCTTCCGAAGTTTTACACTCTACACCGTCGCAAAGATACAAACATAAATTTATTATAGATTTTAAAAAGAAATTTGGGATATCTATGAAGAAAATTTTTTCCATTGCTTGGTGGGAGTATATAACAAAAGTTAGAACAAAGATATTTTTGATCTCGCTGGTTTTAATGCCAGTTTTTATAATTGGTTTTTCGATCCTTCCAACTGTTTTAATGGAAAAGGTTGAAACGGGTCAAAAGGTAATTGGAGTTGTTGATTTATCTGGATGGATTTTTGATGATTTTAATAAAAAAGTTTCAGATGAATTTAAACTTCCAGATGGTAGGCGAAGTTATGTTATTGTTAAGATAACTGTTCCAACATCAAGTGATGATATTGATATTAATGAGATTAAGAAATATGCAAATCAGCTAGTTATAAGTGGTAAAATTGAGGGATATATCATTATACCAAAAAATTTTGGTGAGGATACCTTAGGTTTTCAATATATTGCTCAAAATGTTGGGAACTTGAAGGACCTTGAAAGGTTTAGAAGTGTATTGCGTGAAATTATTATCGGGGCGAACCTTGAAAAATATGGCGTTGGAAAAGATAAAGTTAAACAGATAATAAAAACTGTAAATTACACGACGATAAAAATTTCAAAGAGGGGCGAAGAAGAAAAAGCTGACTTTATGGGTATATTTTTTAGTTCTTATATCTTTATTTTTGCATTGATGATACTTGTTTTAACAGGTGGTCAGATGTTGGTAAGAAGTGTAGTTGAGGAAAAGTCAAATCGTGTCGTTGAGCTTCTTCTTTCATCGTGTACCGCAAACCAATTGATGGCTGGTAAAATAATTGGGCTTGGCATGGTTGGATTAACTCAAATGCTTGTGTGGGCTTTAGTTGGATTTTATTTTATCTCCGGATTTGCTCTCACATCAATAAATCTTGGAGTGTTAAGTATTTCTTTAATTTATTTTGTGCTTGGCTATCTTTTTTATTCCGCTCTTTTTGTTGCAATTGGGGCACCTGTAAATTCTGAATATGAGGCTCAGCAGATCGCGGGCTATGTAAGTCTTTTTATGGTTTTGCCAATTGCTTTCGCTTTTTTAATTATGCAAAATCCGGATTTGCCAGTGGTAAAAATTTTATCTTTCATTCCGATATTTACTCCTTCATTTATGGTTGCACGAATCCCAATAAAGATGCCCTCGCTTTGGGAAATTCTGGGGACAACATTTATACTTGCTTTGTCAGTTTTAGGAATGATTTGGGTTGCAGGAAGAATTTTTAGAATCGCAATTTTAAGTTATGGGAAATTTCCAAGTTTTAAAGAATTAATCTCGTGGATTCAAACAAAATAGGGGGCTATTCAAATGTATGATCTCTCTTTTTTAACTCTTATGATAAGCACAGCATCTATAGCGTTTCTTCATGCGCTTGCTCCTGACCATTGGCTTCCGTTTATAATGATAGGGCGGGCGCAGAAATGGTCAATAAGAAAATTAATTTTTGTGACATTTATAGCTGGGATTGGGCATGTTGGTTCGTCCGTTTTGCTTGGGCTTTTGGGTTTATTTATCGGTATGGAGTTAAGCAAACTCGAGGGGTTTGAAGCGTTACGCGGGGAAGTTGGGTTATGGCTTTTGATTGGTTTTGGGATTGCTTATGCAATTTGGGGTTTAAAGCATGCAAGACATCCGCATAGGCATGAAATAGTTGATGAAAAGATCTTGAATAAAAAAGTTGTCACTGTTTGGACATTGTTTGCAATTTTTGTTCTCGGTCCTTGTGAGCCTTTAATTCCGCTTTTCTTTATTTCGCTTAAGTTTAAACTTGCTGGAATTCTTGGGGTGATGATTGTCTTCAGCGTTGTAACTTGGCTTATGATGATCGGGCAGGCGTTAATAGGTTATCTCGGAATTCGTCTTATTAATCTTGAAAGTCTTGAAAAATATTCACATACAATCGCTGGAATTGTAATTGCTCTTACTGGGGTTTTTATACTTATCTCAGGTATATAAGTTTAAAGCGCCAGTTTTATAAAAAGGCAGGAGTTAAAAAGTAAAATCTGAAAGGTTAAATCTTTCACTGATCTCAACATACTTTTTCCCTTGTTTTACTCTGGCGCAATCAGTGTAAGGGTCGTGCTCAAAGAACAAAATCCAATTCTCTTCAACTGCTCTTTTTAAAAGTTTTTTCTTCTCTTCCATCGTTATAAGAGGTTGCAGGTCGTAAGCCATAACATAAGGTATTGGAACATGCGAGGAAGTTGGAATTAAATCGCCACAGTAGACAACAGTTTTTTCTCCATCTGAAACTTTAACAAGTTGCTGACCAAAGGTATGTCCGTCGGAAGTGATAATTTCAATTCCATCAAAAATTTCAAATTCACCTTCAATGATTTCAAGTTGATTGAACTCAATTAGTGGAAGGAAATTTTCAGGCAGATAGCTTGCTCTATCTTTTTCATTGGGGTTCAGGGCAAGTTCAAGGTTGCGTTTTTGAACATAATAGGTTGCGTTTTTAAATGTTGGTTTTATGACGCCATCTGAATCAATCATAGTTGCACCGCCGGCGTGGTCAAAATGTAAGTGGGTTAATATTACATCGGTTATATCATCTGTCTTCAAGCCAATTTTTGCAAGTGAATCTTCAAGTGTATATTTTGTGTGGTCGATGCCGTAAATGTCGGTGTATTTTTCTTCCCATTTTTTCCCTATGCCAGTATCCACAAGAATTCGTTTATTATCTCCAATGATTAGAAGTGTTCTTAGGGCAAGCTCAATTCTATTTTTATCATCACTTGGATTTAATTTATCCCATATTGTTTTAGGGACGATTCC
>JBKBWH010000149.1:0-4933 GCA_046289115.1 Candidatus Kryptonium sp. | reverse complement strand
CGGAACTTTATTATTTGCTTTATGAGTATGATGAAGATTTTAGAAAAATTTTCAAAATAAAGGCTGATTTTGATTTTGAAATGGATCTAAACGACGAAGCGATAACGCAGTATGCAAAGTTTGTGAGAAAGATCTGTCGCGATGAGAACTTGAGACCATTTGACAAAGAAGCAGTTGGGCGAATAGTTGAATTTGCAGTAAGGCATGTTGGAAGGAAGGATAAAATTACGACGAAATTTAGTGTCATAGCAGATTTAATTCGTGAGGCTAATTATTGGGCTGGAGTTGATGGAAGTGAATCTGTCAAAGCGGAGCATGTTAAAAAAGCAATTGAGGAAAGCTTTTATAGAAAGAAAATGGTGGAGGATAAAATAAAGGAATTGATTGCAAAGGGAGTGATATTTGTTGATGTTACTGGTGAAAGGGTTGGTCAAGTTAACGGGTTGACGATTTATGAGATGGGAGATTATAGATTTGGTAGACCAGTTAGAATTACTGCAGCTGTGTCGATGGGTAGAGCAGGCGTGATAAATATTGAGCGGGAGTCTAATTTAAGTGGAAGGATTCATGATAAAGGTGTTCTGATCCTCGTTGGCTATTTGAGAGAAAAGTATGCTCAAGATAAACCGCTTACGCTTTCGGCAAGCATTTGCTTTGAACAATCTTATTCCGGCATTGATGGGGACAGCGCATCTTCAACTGAACTTTATGCTTTGCTTTCTGCTCTTTCTGGATTGCCAATAAAGCAGGGAATAGCTGTTACAGGCTCCGTAAATCAAAAAGGTGATATACAGCCGATCGGCGGTGTAAATGAAAAAATTGAAGGGTTCTTCGATGTTTGCAAAGCCAAGGGGTTAACTGGAGAACAAGGGGTGATAATTCCGAAGAAAAATGTGGATGATCTTATGTTAAGAGATGATGTGGTTGAAGCTGTGAAGAATGGGATGTTTCACATTTATCCTGTTGAAACGATAGATGAGGGAATTGAAATCTTAACTGGTGTAAAAGCTGGAAAAAGGCTAAAAAATGGTGAATTTGAGCCTGGAACAGTGAATTATCTTGTCGATAGGAGATTGCGCGAAATTTCAAAAGCTCTAAAGAAGTTTACAGGCGATTAGTCTGTCCACTCACTCATCTCGGATGCAAGAGCGACGAGCTCCTCCATCGTTATTGAAGATGGATCAAGTTTCTCAAGAGCTTTTTTCATTTGCTTGAATAATTCATCGTATCCAATTGTTGTTTTCCTCTTTCTCTTTATCGGATTAACTTTTGAGACAACAGCTTGTTTTAAGAAGGGATGATTTATTCCTCTTTCCCTGAAACTATGAACAATGGGTTCAACTATGTCATCAACTTCTTTAAGGAGTTCAGCTCTTTTCTCTCTTTCTGTCAGTGCTTTTGTCAGCGGCGCGTCTATAAAGTTGTCGACTTTTTTAAGTATCGGGACATATGCAGAACCGCTAAATTTTAGGTGGTTTTCATAAATTAAACCAAGCGTTATAAAGTAAGCCTCTTCAAATTGGAAAGCGTAATCCATTTCAGAAGCTTTTCCATTTGTTTCAAGCAGACCTTTATACATTCTGATAACTTCAAGCGATTTCTCTCTTAAGTTATGGGCTTTTTCTGTGTTAAGTGATAAGATATGAAATGCAACGCTGGTATCTGGAATTACTATGGCTGGTATTTGTTTAGCCCCAAGGCGAAGGAGCGCTTCTCTCCTGTGATTTCCATTTGGAGTCCAGTATTCTCCATCCGAATATCTTATAGCTACTATTGGGTCAATAAATCTTTTAAGTTCTTCAATTACTTCTTGGAGTCTTTTTACATGTGCGGTTGAGAGGTCTCGTTGAAATGGTGTTGGTTTTACTTTTTCAAGTGGTAGAAGTGCAAATATTTGCCAATTTTTACCATATGGTTCTTGGTAGATCGCTAAAACGACACCGCCGTCATTCTCGATTTGTTCAGCGAGATTTTTTAATTCAGAGGAGATTTCATTGCTTTCGGGATATATTTTCCACTTTTCGTTTGTCATTTTTATTATTATACCTTTTTTTTAAATTATCTTTAAAAAATTTAATCAGTTCGATTGAATTTTTCAAGTGGGGTTAGGGCGGTTTTAAAAAATAGTGGAGCCGACGGGATTCGAACCCGTGACCTCCACAATGCCATTGTGGCGCTCTCCCAACTGAGCTACGGCCCCAAGAAAATTCAACCTTAATTTAAGATATAACTTTGACTTTTGCAAATTTTTAAATGCGGGAATTTAATTTTAAATTTTTGGAAAAAAGAACGATAAAAAATGTCTACCTTGCTTAACAAGACCACTGAATATGGATTAAGAGCTGTTCTCTACATTGCTTTGAATCAGAGCGAAAAAAGAGACGCTAAAAGATGGATAGATACTGAAGAGATCGCAAGAGATTTAAAAATTCCACATCATTTTCTTGCAAAGGTAATTCAAAAGCTTGTAAAAGCAGGAATCATATACTCCAAAAGAGGTAAAAATGGCGGGTTCCGTTTAAAGAAATCACCTGAGAAAATGAAGTTGTTAGAGATAGTTTTTGCTCTTGAGGGAGAGAATTTCTTGAAAGATTGTGTTTTTGGACTTCCAAATTGCTCAGACAAAAATCCGTGCCCTGTTCATAGCTATTGGCGGGGTATTAGAGAAGAGATAAAGCGAATGTTTTCGGAAAAGACGCTTAAGGAACTTTTAAAGGGGGATTTAAAAATTTAATTACACGACAAATTTGCATAATTCCTCGATTTTGTTAATTTGATTTCGTTTGATTTTCAATGCTTAAATTAAGCAAAAAGACATTTTGTCACTTGACATGAATTGCTTTAAAGATTATATTTATATACGGTTAGCAACAACACCTATTGAGTGCTAATAAAAACAAAAATTTGGAGGTTGATCTTATGGCAAAAGTGAACATTCGTCCTTTATCTGATAGGGTTGTGGTAAAGCCATTGCCAGCTGAAGAAGTTACAAAAAGTGGTTTAGTTATCCCAGATACTGCGAAAGAACGTCCTCAACAGGGGGAAGTGATTGCCGTTGGTCCAGGGCGAATAACCGATGATGGGAAGAAGATACCTATGGAGGTAAAGGTTGGCGATAAGGTTTTATATGGTAAGTATGCGGGAACTGAAATTTCCATTAATGGGGAAGAATATTTAATCATGAGGGAAAGTGATATTCTTGCGATAATTGAGTAAAAAATTAATTAAAAACAAAAAATTCAGAAGGAGGTAAAAATATGGCGGTAAAAGACATACTTTTCAACGCTGATGCACGTGCTGCATTGAAACGCGGTGTTGACAAACTTTCAGAAGCAGTAAAAGTTACACTTGGTCCAAAGGGGAGAAATGTCATAATAGATAAGAAATTTGGACCACCTGTTGTTACAAAAGATGGTGTCACGGTTGCTAAAGAGATCGAGCTTGAAGACCCAGTTGAAAATATGGGTGCACAGTTAATTCGTGAGGTTGCCTCAAAAACAAGTGATGTTGCAGGCGATGGAACAACTACGGCGACGGTTCTTGCACAAGCGATATTTAGAGAAGGTTTGAAAAATGTTGTAGCTGGGAGAAATCCGATGGATTTAAAGCGTGGTATTGATATGGCGGTTCAGAAAGTCGTTGAGGGATTAAAGGAGATTAGCAGAGAAGTAAAAGATAAAAAAGAGATTGCTTATGTTGGTGCAATTTCGGCGAACAATGATATGTCGATCGGGCAACTCATTGCCGATGCGATGGAAAAGGTTGGAAGGGATGGAGTTATAACTGTTGAGGAAGCGAAAGGAACTGAGACGACTATGGAGATAGTTGAAGGTATGCAATTTGACCGTGGTTATCTTTCACCGTATTTCGTGACAAATCCAGATACGATGGAGTGTGTTCTTGAAAATCCGTATATTTTAATTCACGACAAAAAGATCAGTTCATTAAAAGATTTCCTTCCGATACTTGAAAAAGTTGCGCAATCGGGAAGACCACTTCTCGTCATAGCTGAAGATGTTGAAGGTGAAGCTCTTGCAACGCTTGTTGTTAATAAACTTCGTGGAACATTGAGATGCTGCGCTGTTAAAGCACCGGGCTTTGGTGAAAGAAGAAAGGCTATGCTTGAGGATATTGCAATTTTGACGGGTGGAACTGTGATATCCGAAGAGAAAGGTTTTAAACTTGAAAATGCTCAACTTTCATATCTTGGACAAGCGAAGAAGGTTGTTGTAGATAAAGATAATACGACAATCGTTGAAGGAGCTGGTAATAAAGAAGATATTAAACGTCGTATAAACGAAATTAAAGTGCAAATTGAAAAGACGACCTCTGATTATGACCGTGAGAAGCTTCAGGAGCGACTTGCGAAGTTGAGCGGTGGAGTTGCTGTTTTGAAGATTGGTGCAGCTACTGAGGTTGAAATGAAAGAGAGAAAGGCTCGTGTTGAAGATGCGCTTCATGCAACTAAGGCTGCAATTGAGGAAGGTATTATCCCTGGAGGTGGGGTGGCTTACTTGAGAGTTATGCATAAACTCGATGAGCTTAAACCTGAAAACGAAGATCAAGCAGTTGGAATTGATATTGTAAGGAAAGCTCTTGAAGAACCGATAAGGCAAATCATTGCCAATACTGGGCTTGAGCCGTCTGTGATTGTGCAGAAGGTTAAGGAAGGGAAAGATGATTTTGGTTTCAATGCCCAGACAGAAAGATTTGAGAATTTATTTGAGTCTGGAGTTATTGACCCGACGAAGGTAGCTCGTGTTGCACTTGAGAACGCAGCAAGCGTTGCATCATTGTTGTTGACAACTGAGGCGGTTGTGTTTGAAAAGCCCGAGAAGGAGAAGACTCCAGCGGTTCCGGGTGGGATGAGTGACATGTATTAATCTTTGAGGGATGCTAAACACTTGGAAGCCCCGACGTATGTCGGGGCTTT
>JBKBWH010000148.1:0-4974 GCA_046289115.1 Candidatus Kryptonium sp. | reverse complement strand
TTTTGATATTGCGGTGACGGATTTTGATAAAGATGGGAAGAAAGAAATTTGGTTTGGAACTTGGACAGATTTTACATGGGTAATAGTTGAAGCTGAGGGAGCTGATAATTATGTCATTAAGAAAGTTGTGCGAAATTCACAGGTTGGTTCTGGAACCGTAGTTGGAAGTTTGAGAAGTCTTAAATTTATGGATATGGATGGTGATGGTTATCCCGAAGGTTTTGCTATGGCGACGAATGGGAAGCTTGTCTACATTGAAAATAAAAAGCCAACTGATGTAAGCGAGGTCGACTCAACATATTTTCACAGGGTTGGTGGTTGGGATTACACACGCGGAGCTGATTATGGGGATTTGGATGGGGATGGAAATTTAGATATAATTGTCGCTGGGAATTATAGAAATGTTTATCATATTGAATATAAAGGTTCAGGTTCTTTTGCTGATTCGACAAGTTGGGAATGGAGCACATTCCTTGAGGATACACTTGGGACCCCGAGATATTATTATGTTAGCATTCCAAAAAGAGATATGGATGGTGATGGGAAGAGAGAAGTTGTAATTGGTTCTTTGCAGAGACCTGATTCAACGAGGGGATTTTTCATCGTGTTTGAAAGTGATGTGGCTGTGAAAGTTCAAGCCCAAAATGACGAAATTTTAACGGGTTATTATCTTGCGCAAAATTATCCGAATCCATTTAATCCGACGACTTGGATCGAGTTCAATTTGCCGAAGGATGAATTTGTGACATTAAAGATTTATACAATTGATGGACGATTGGTTAAAACTTTGGTGGAAAATATGCATTTCGCAGCCGGAAGACATAAGTTAAGTTGGGATGGGACTGATGAAAATGGAACAAGGGTTGCGAGTGGAGTTTATATTTACAAGATCAAGGCTGGTAAATTTGAATTTTCAAGAAGAATGATCTTTTTGAAGTAAATTAAGATGACGGGGGTGTGGTGGAATTGCCACACCCCTTTTGTTCTCCACCAGCCCAAATGAAAAATTTTTAATTAAGGGGAAATTCTGAGTTTTTCTGTTGATATTAAGTTTTACTTTTTTTATTTTGTAAACAAAACAATAATTAGCTAAAAATAAAACATGGAGGTTGGCAAGATGAGAAGGTTAATCGTTTTAACAGGCATATTTTTACTATTTGCAGAGCTTGTTTTCACGCAGACTTGGCAACTTGTTTACAGGAACAAAGGGGTGGGTACAAAGGACACCATCATTGCTCAACTTGGACCGGGTCGTTCTGTTCTTGTCACAGATGTAAATAAAGACGGCGTGAAAGAGATTTATACCACCGCTTATGTTGGGCATAAGGTTATCCAGTTTACGGTTGCCGGCAATGATAGTGTTGAGTTAACTTATATTTTTCCAGATCAACCTTCTGCTTTTTATTCTGAGCCAAGAGATGTAGAGGTTGGAGACCTTGACGGTGATGGAAAACTTGAAATAATTTATCCGGTTGGGAGATTAAAAACTGATTTTACTGATCATGTAAATCAGCGTGGGTATCAAGTTTGGGAATGGAACCCATCAGCAAACAAGTTTGATGGACCTTATGTTATAATTCCGGATACAGGAATGACGAGATTTAGACCTGAAAACTTTGTTATTGATGATGTCGATGGAGATGGTAAACAAGAGTTAATACATTTTGAATTTGCATTTGGTGGGGCAAGTGACGGTGTCTATATTATCTCGGTTGAAGGTGATTTTGAAAGTGGGTTTGCAACTGTTGCCAAGGAGGCATATTTCCCAACATATGGATTTGCGGTGATCGGTGGGGTTGAAAGAAATATGGCGGTTGTAAGTGGAACTGTTGCAGATGTTGATGGGGATGGGAAGAAAGAAATTTGGTTTATGGGAAATAATCTCGTTGGAAATGAAACGCCAGTTTGGTTCATTAAAGCAGTTGGACCAAACACATATGAAGCGGATACTAATAAAATTGTTGTTCTCCAGTCAGCAAATAGTTATCCACTAAAAGCAGTTGCAAGAGGTGACTTTGATGGGAATGGGAAAGATGAGGTTTATTTTTCATTTTTCAGAGCGGTGACAACGACTGAAAGTGTGCCAAACATAGTTTATGTTATTGGAAACCTTGATAATGTTGATAACTTTGACTCAACGAAGATTAAAGTAATTTATTCCGATACCACTGATAGAATGTTTTACCTATTTAATTTGCAAAATGTAGGAAATAGATATCTTGTCCTAGGTGGATACTATGTTGTATATGAAGCGGAATTTCAAGGTGGTTCTCCACTTGAACCGACATCTTGGGCTGTGAGTAAAATAATTGACTATGACCCTGTGGATTCAGCAGCGGGAGCTGGATGGAGCGGTGGGATTTGGAGAACTGGTGCTGCAGATGACCTCGATGGCGATGGAAAACCTGAAATTATACTTTTCTTGCAGGGGATTACTGATAGCCTGAATAAATACTCTGAAAATAAAGTTTTGAGAATTTACGAAAAGACAGTTACAGGTGTCAAAGAATGGACAATCATAACCCCAGATGATTATGAACTTTATCAAAATTATCCAAATCCATTTAACCCGACGACAAATATATCCTTCTATTTGCCTGTTGATAAGAAGATAAGTTTGATAATCTACGATGTCACTGGTCGTGAGGTCGTCAGATTAATTGATGAGCAAGAATTTCCAAAGGGTAAGCATACCGTGGCATGGGATGGAAAAGATAAAAATGGTAATCTGGTTTCAAGCGGGATTTACTTCTATAAGCTTAAGTTTGGTAATTTTGAGAAAACGAAGAAAATGATGTTGGTTAAGTAAAATTTGATCAAGGGCGTGGTTTTCCACGCCCTTCTTTGTTTATCTGTAAATTTTTAAAGTTGTAATTGAGTTTGCTTTAACTTTAAAAGTTATTTTATCTCTGCTGAACTTTAATTCTTCTCTATCTTCCTCAAGGAAATTTGACTTGAAAACCTTTGAAGGGACAAATGGTAAAACAAGTTGTGCCTCAGTTTCCTTGTCTTGGGATTCGTAAAATTGCACTGTCCACGAGTTTGAGTCTTCCGATTTTTTTAAGATGGTTAAAATCAGGTTTTCGGGCGTAAGCCTAACAAAAGAGTAATTTTCAAGTGGTAGATTTCCAGAATGTTTATCGGTTAAAATTGGGATAAGAGGGTTGTTAAAGTCGTAGGCGATATTTGGCGTCTTTGCTTCTTTCCATGTTCCTTTATGTGGGTAAAGTGAATATTTAATTCTGTGAAATCCTCTGTCGGCAGTTGGATCTGGCCATTTCGGTGAGCGCAGAAGTGATAAGCGCATCGTTGAGCCTTTACAATCGTAGCCGTATTTTGAATCATTAATTAAACTAATCCCGTAGTCCTTTTCTGATAGATCAGCCCATCTTAAAGCAGGCACCTCAACCTTTGCGCTATCCCATGAGTTTTTAAATTGAGTTGACCTCTTAATATGACCGTAGGGAATTTCATAAGTTGCAAATGTATCTTTAACCGTAAGTGGAAATGCAACTTTTAACATTATATTCTCCTCCCACCAATCTACATCTGTTATAAAGTCTATCCTTTCGATTTTATCGTAGAGAATTATATACTGAGTGAAGAAGCTTGTCGGAAATGTTTCCGTAGGAGGATATGACCTTGTATCTGGTTTCCTAAACTCCCTTTCAAGTTTTAAAACTGCGCAAACTGGTCCTGATTCAATCACTTCACAATTTTTAAAGTTTGATTCAAACTCAGCCCCGGTTAAACCAATGTTCCATGCATCCCATGCGGTAGGTTTATCTTCAAGAAGTTGTAGTTTGTTGCCATGTCCATTTAAAACCTGTCTATTAAATCTTTTATCAAAAATTTCGCTTATCCATCCGGTCGATGTATCAATTTCAATTTTGAAAAACTTATTTTCAATGCTTTTATTTGAGATTTTAAGATCGCTCTTAAACTTAGATGGCTTTTGATTTTTAATGATATAGGTTTTATAGCCAAGGGGTGGAACATTTTCGGCTATGAAGATAAGTTTTGCTTTGTTTCCGTCGGTTATTATTTGGGTTGGTATTTCTTCGCCGGACGGGGTGAAAATAGCATATTCATCTTTGTCAAATGGTTGAAGTTCAATTGAAACAATGTCTGTTCTCGTCCAAGAACTTGGGTTAAAGACTACAAGCGGGTTGCCTTCTTTAAGTTCAGCCGTGTTTATGTTTTGAGCAATTTTGTCAAGTGATTTTCTTATTTGAATGCTTGTAAATTCTTCAATCTCTGCATAATCCTTTTTTGCATCGAAATAAACCTCTCTTATGCTTGAACCTGGTAGAATATCGTGGAATTGATTGAAAATAAATTTAAGCCAGTATTTCTCAAAAAGTTCATTATCATAATTTGAATTAAACAGCGTTGCAATTGTTGAAAATTTTTCAGTGTTTGATAATACGAGTTCAAGTTTACGATTATATTTTTTTATGTCCGATTGTGTCGTATATGTGCCCTGGTGATATTCAAGGTAAAGTTCATCTTTCCATACGGGCAGGTTTTTTAAAACTTCTTTGTTTAGTGTTTTAAGGTAGTCGCCAACCGTTGAAAATTTAATGTTGGGGAAAATATCAAGTTTTTTAAGCTCATCTATTCTTTTAAGCATCTCTTCTGTTGGTCCACCGCCATGGTCGCCAACACCAAAAAGAACAAGGAGTTCCCTTAACCCGGTGTTTGCCTCAAACTGTCTTAGCCAGTCGACAAGACGGAATGGGTTTTCAATCGTGTTAACATAGCTAAATGGAAAGTAGGTCAAAACCCTTGAGCCATCCAAACTTTCCCACCAGAAAAGTCTGTAGGGGAAAACATTTCTCTCATTCCAGTTTAATTTCTGTGTTATAAAATAAGTTATATCTGCATTCACGAGGAATGTCGGCAAGTTCCAGTTATATCCAAAAGAGTCGGGGAACCAACCGATATCGGGTTTTGCACCTAAAACTTTTTTAA
>JBKBWH010000147.1:0-4996 GCA_046289115.1 Candidatus Kryptonium sp. | reverse complement strand
CTTTATAAGGGCTTGTTTTATCTTGTAAAAATCTCTATCTTTTTGTTTTTCTGGACTCGTCCAATTAGATATTTGCTCAAAATGCTGTGGGCCGTCAACTTCAATAATCACCTTCTTTTCTTCAATACAAAAATCGAAAGGTAATATCCGTCCTGTTTTTGGATTACAACACCATTCAAATTTTGCTTGGTGCTTTCGTTGTGTGGACAAAGCTTGCAGTTATAGTTACGGTTCTTCATGTTGCGGTGGGTGCAACAATACTTGGGATGACGCTTATACTTTCTTTGCTCGGATGGAAAAGTGCAAGCTCTAATGCTGTCGAACAGAAGGAGTTAATTTTATCAAATTTAAGAGTTTAAATTATGTTAAGTAGAGTTTCAAGTTTCCTAACAGATTTTCTGCTTTTAATAAAACATCGTTTGACATCGCTTGTTGTGTTTACAACTGGAATGGGATATTTGATAGCAACGCGTGGAGATATTGACTGGTTTAATTTTATTGCAACGCTTTTTGGTGTTTTTCTTGTTGTTGGTTCAGCGAACGCGATGAATCAAGTTTTTGAGGCAAGGGTTGATGGGATGATGAAAAGGACATCTAATAGACCTCTTCCGGCTGGAAGAATGCAAAAAGAGGGAGCGATTTTGATCGCACTTTTGATGTTGATTTCGGGGCAGTTTATTCTTTATAAATTTGTAAACGGTATAAGTGCTTTGCTTGCCTTAACTGCTTTTGTGATTTATGTTTTTGCATATACTCCGTTGAAGAGGTTAACTCCGCTTTGCACATTTGTTGGGGCAATCCCGGGAGCTATTCCACCTGTGATTGGATGGACTGCAGTAAAGGGTCAAGTCGAACTTGGAGCAATTATTTTATTTGGTATTCAATTTATATGGCAATTTCCTCATTTTTGGTCGATAGCTTTGATATGTAAGGCTGATTATGAAAGAGCTGGGTTTAAAGTTTTACCATCTTCGGATAGTAGGATAACTGCGGTTAATCTTGTTATTTACACTTTTATGCTTTTGCCGATGGGACTGATGCCGACGATAGCTGGGTTTGCGGGTAAATATGCACTTATCGCTTCTGTTTTTGGTGGCGTTTTATTTTTCATTCAAACTCTTTCACTATTGAAAGATAACTCAATTCGTTCAGCAAGGAAAATAATGTTAATGGCTGATATTTATCTCCCGCTTCTCTTTATTTTCCTTTTGATTGATAAAGTTTAAAAAACTTAAAGGGTGAAAAATTATGGTAATTGAGAAAAAGGGCAAAGTCGGGATTTCGGATATAGATTCGGGAAAGGTTTTTAACAACGGAGGTGGCGGGGGCGCCGGCGGGCACATTTATTCATATGCTTTACCAGTTAATCCCGTTAAATTTGGATTATGGTTATTTATAGCTGCGATAATTATGTTTTTCTCTGCCCTTACAAGTGCTTATATAGTGAGGCATTCGGCGGGGAACTGGCTTAGATTTGAATTACCTGAGATATTTTGGGTCAATACTTTAATTTTGATTTTAAGTAGTGTGACGATTCAGTTGAGCTATTTTCAGTTAAAAAAGGATAATTTGGCGGGTTTTAAATCTTTATTTTTGCTGTCAACTTTGCTTGGGATTTCTTTTTTAGTTGGGCAGTTGGTAGGGTGGGGGCAGTTGAGAGAGATGGGAATTTATATGAGCACGAATCCCTCAAGTTCGTTCTTCTATCTTTTGACAATAGCGCATGCTGTTCATCTTGCGGGCGGAATTATCGCTTTAATTTATGTTTTGATCAAGGCATTGCTTGGACATTATAGTTCAAAGAATAAGCTTGGTGTTGAACTTTGTGTAATATATTGGCATTTTCTTGATTTGCTTTGGATTTATCTTTTCGTCTTTATAAGTGTTACAATTTAAAAAACAAAATTTGGAATTGAGATGGTTCAAGAAGTAGCGTTTGAGCAGGAAAAAATTCTTAAATCACCTTGGGGCGGTGGAAAATCCCCATTTGGTGTATCAAGAGAAAAATTTACGATGTGGATTTTCATTCTATCTGATGCGTTTACATTTGCTGGGTTGCTTGCTGGATATGGATTTTTAAGGGCAAGTTTACCTGAATGGCCAAGCAGGATTGAGATTTTCTCTTCTTTTCCATTCACAAGTGCAAAATTGCCCTTGCTTTTTGTCAGCATAATGACTTTTATTTTAATATGCAGTAGTTTAACCATGGCACTTGCGGTAGATGCTGGAAAAAGAATGGATAGGAGGGGTGTTATTAAATATCTCTTGCTTACGATAGGTGGTGGGTTATTGTTCTTATTATGTCAAGCATATGAGTGGGGACATTTAATTCACGAAGGAGCGCGACTTACAAGTAATCCTTGGGGAGTTCCGTTATTTACTGCATCGTTTTTTGTGATAACCGGATTTCATGGTTCGCATGTCTTAAGTGGAGTTATTATCTTAATTATTATGGCAATAAGGGTTGCAAAGGGAATTTATGATAAGCGAGGTTCTTATGAGGGCGTTGAGGTTGCTGGACTTTATTGGCACTTTGTTGATCTTGTCTGGGTTTTCATCTTCGCATTTTTCTATCTTCTTTAACAAAAACAAAATCGTAGATTTATAAACTATGACCGAAGCAATTCATCATTCATCAAGAAAAGTTTACTGGCGGGTTTGGTTTCAACTTCTTGCAATCACCGTGGTTGAGATCATTGTTGCGTTTCTTCCCATTTCGCATTATCTTATGGCTTTGCTTTTTACGATAATGGCGCTGATGAAAGCGGGTTTAATTGCAGCTTATTTTATGCATTTGAAATTTGAGCGAGTTGGGTTGGTTTACTCAATAGTTTTACCGTTGATTTTAATTGTAGCTCTTGCAGCTGCTTTAATTCCAGATGGAAGTGCTGTTCTTTTGATGCGACTTGGTTTGGGCTATTATTAAAAAAATTAAGCAAGTTTCAAAAATGTCTGGCAAGAGAGTTGTCATTGTAATTTTAAGTATTGGTATTGGAATTTTTATGGTCCTGAAAAGTCAAATTGAGAAAGTTTCATCTGCTGCTATCTTGCCAATTTATGGTGAAATTCCCGAATTTAGCTTAATTGAACATCATGGACAGGAAATTAACCTTGAAAAGTTAAAAGGCAGTATATTTGTTGCTGACTTTTTCTTTACGAGTTGTGCTGGGATCTGTCCAAGGATGACAGAGCAAATGACAAGGGTTCAGGAGGCGTTTAAGAATGAGCAAAGGGTTAAACTTGTTTCGTTTACTGTTGACCCGGAGCGGGATTCTGTTTGGGTTCTTTCAATGTATGCGAAGGGTTGGGGTGCGATAGACGGGAAATGGTTTTTTGTTACGGGTGAAAAGAAAAAAATTTATGAACTTGCAAGACGCGGATTTAAACTGCCAGTTGAAGAAGGTGATAGTGGCCCTGGGGATTTTATCCATAGCGATAAATTTGTCCTTGTAGATGGCAAAGGCAGAATAAGGGGTTATTACAGTGGGACGGATCCCGAAGATGTTGACAAATTGATAAAAGATGTGAAATTGGTTTTGAAGGAGAAATGATGAAAATTTTGCCAAGTATAAACGCAATTTTTAACCTGTTAAGTTTATCGTTTCTTTTGTTTGGGTTTTTAAGCATCAAAAGGAAACAGGTTAAGAGGCATAAGATATTTATGCTCTCTGCTTTTGTTTCTTCAACCCTTTTTTTGATTGGCTACCTTGTTTATCATTACAATGTAGGGGTTACTCGTTTTCAGGGTCAGGGAATATGGAGGTTGATTTATTTTTCAGTTTTATCATCTCACACTTTTCTTGCTGTTCTCGCTCTACCGATGGCTGTAATTACATTGATGCTCGCATTGTTTGGAAAGTTTGACAAACATCCAAAAGTTGCACGGCTAACGCTGCCGGTGTGGATGTATGTTTCCGCTACGGGAGTTTTGATTTATTTGATGCTTTATCATCTTTTCGGTTAAAAATAAATTTTGGTGATGAAACATGAGAAAATTATTGATGTTGTTTTTGGCTCTATTTTCGGCTGTTAATTTTGCCTATTCTCAATGTGCAATGTGTAAAGCAAATATCACAAACTCTGAGGAGGGGGCTCAACTTGCTGCTGGTATAAACGATGGAATTGTTTATTTACTTGTTGTTCCGTATTTAATCTTTGCTGGGTTTGCGTTGGCAATTTATGTTTCAGCAAGGAAGAGAAAGAGAAGTTTTCATTTATCTTAAAATTTTGGCTTGGGAATAGGCGGTTTTGAAAAGTGCTTTGATTTTTGTATATTTTAAACCAAAACCCAAGTCAATTTTTGCACTGCTTGGGAAAAGTAAAACAAATTTAGCAAAGTTAATGCGCGAGGGAAAAATTGTTCAAATCATCGGACCTGTTATTGATATTGAATTTGAAGACGGCTATTTGCCTTCCATTTTTAATGCAATTAAAATACCAAGGGTGAACATTGAGGGTAAAGAGGAAATTCTTTGGGCTGAGGTTCAGCAACATTTGGGTGAAAACAGAGTTCGGGCTGTTGCTCTTGATTCAACCGATGGGCTTGTTCGTGGAATGAAAGCGTATGATACAGAAGGACCGATTAAAGTTCCAGTCGGTCCCAAGGTTCTTGGTAGACTTTTGAACCTTGTGGGTGAACCGATCGATGGGCTTGGTCCTATTGAAACTGACAAGTATTATCCGATACATCGTGAGCCACCTGATTTTACAGAATTGAGCACAAAAAGGGAGATACTTGAAACTGGCGTTAAAGTCATTGATTTGCTTGAGCCATATCCTAAGGGTGGAAAAGTTGGGCTTTTTGGTGGCGCAGGGGTTGGTAAAACAGTTTTGATCATGGAAATGATTCATAACATTGCAGTTTATCATAAGGGTTATTCGGTCTTCGGGGGTGTTGGTGAAAGAACGAGGGAAGGAAATGAGTTATGGCTTGAGATGAAGCAATCGGGCGTTTTACAAAATGCGGTGCTTGTCTTTGGGCAGATGAATGAACCGC
>JBKBWH010000146.1:0-5034 GCA_046289115.1 Candidatus Kryptonium sp. | reverse complement strand
ATAAATCATCAGAACATTGTGTTCTTGGTCCACCACCGCGAATCGTAAACCACCAATGCAATACATCTCCTTCTTGAAACTGATGTGAAGCGTGTAACAATATCTGTTTCTTTGCTAGCTCAGGCTTAAGTGCAAAGAAAATTTGGGAATCTTGGAGTTGATCCCTAAAGCCATATCCAGCCGAAACTTGGTAATAACCAGATTTTGCCCAGATTCTACCAGAGATTGCTTGATATTTCAGCCAGTAATTAGTCATTATGTTGAGCCCTTCATCTGGGGTGTCTACTACTTCTTTTTCAAGAAGCTCACTCCAAAACTTTTTAACTTTTTCAAATTCTGTATTTGCGGCTTCTACGCTTGTAAATTTTTCAACCAATTCTTTTACATCTTCTGAATGAATTTTTGCGGCACCTATTGTAAAGACAACATCTTTACTTTCACCAGGCTTAAGTTCAAGCTCTATTTGCAGAGAAGCACAACTATCTCCAAACCTGTCAGCTTTGTTCGGAAGTTTTTCAAGTCTCATTGCAAGAGGTGATTCTTCTGAATTATACATTCCAATAAAAGACTCTTTATCACATGTAAAGGATTTTACAGGTATACTTACGCTGTGGAATGCAATATGATCCCAATCTGTATTATTCCATCGGCCCTTTTCATCAGGGAATTGCCCCAAATACTTACGTACATAGATCGTATTTTTGTTAAATGATGGTGTTATAAAGAGTTTATGGAATTCCCTATGTTCGTCAGGAAAATTACCCAGAACCCACTCAAAGTATGACGTCACATCAAGTCTTCTAACTTTACTATCTTCATTTTTCAGAGTAAGCCATCCAAATTCCACAGGTGCTTCCATAGAAACAAATACCTTTAGTTCAGAATATATTCCATTTACTTTATGCCTGTATATTGTATAACCGATCCCATGCACTACTTCATAGAAATCAAATGCTGATTTTACTGGTTTCCAAGTAGCTGACCAAAAAACTTTTGAATCTAAGTCACGGATATAGTAATACTTGCCCCAATTATCTTTGATTAGGTCTTGGTACAATCTGGTTATCCTATTCTGACCAGCGTTATCTCGCCATGAATAGCCGCTTCCAGTATGAGAAGCTATTATAGAGTAATCACCATTACTAATAACGTTAACCCAAGGACGAGGTGTAAATGGATTAGTTATTACATATTCTTTACCATCTTCTGTGAAATACCCATACTTGCTTTCAAAAAGCTTTTTCATATTTTTTCACACTCCCTTGTCTAGCTTTCACTAATACTGTTCCGTAACTTTTATTGTCTATGAAAATCTCCACGGTTTTTTCGTAATCATCGTAGTTGTTAAGAAAAACAAAAAACATATTCTTGCTTTCTCTTAGATAACCGTCGATGAAGCCATCTTTAGAATCTAAGAACAATCGCTGCTTTATTTGCATCACATTGCAAATTTCTTTTATCACCGATAACTTATATTCTCTCTCTAACTCTACACCACACCCTAGAACAAATACCATGCCGTTTGAAAATGTTTTCTTGAATGCACAATACCTATCGTCGTAAGTTCGACCAAAGATTTTCATTGCGTTTTCAGAAAAGTTTGAAGCTTCAAACGTATACTTATCAATATGGTAAGTATTTATTTCTGTATCAAAGACATTAGCAAATCTCCAACTTTCCTTTTCAACAGATGCAATTCCCAAATAATCATGTAAGTACTTGTATGGTCTGTAAAATTCATCCAAGACTGGTATCTCAGGAAATAAGATTAGTTTTCCACCATTTTCTACATACCTTACAAGCTTTTTTTGTACCAATGAAGGCATATATTTGTAGGAAAAAACCCATATAGATGGATATTTTTCAGCGCTTAAGTTATAGTTATCTTCACCTTCCAGGTTTACGCCAGAAAAGTTAAAGTTGAGTAATTTTAAACCCCTTATAACACCATCAAAAATTGAGATATCTCTTTTAAAAATTAGCTCTGACTCATCAAAACCATGTTCTTTTGAAAACTCTGTTGAATAATAAGAAGGTATAAAACCAAAAAATGTGTCAAAAACAGGTTTGGAATCTAACAAATTTTTTTCGATGTTGTTAATATTTCTTATAACGTTTTTTAGAACAAAATATGACAACTTTAACTCTCCATTCGCGCTAACTGGAGCTTGCCAATCGTGATAACTTCCCATTAATCCAAAGCCTTTAGGATTCTGTCCACCGACAAACATATAGTAATTAATTCCATTCATTCCGTGACCAATGCATTGTAGAGAGGTGAGTTCGAATGTGGAGGGCTGCAGTTTAGGTTTATCCAGTTGAAAACCACTTTGAAATTCTATGGAAAATAGAGGCTGTTCATTATTTTGGACTGCGTACATAACAGCGTTAGCTATGGCAACATCTGTAAAATTCTCGTGGGTTATATTTCCTATATAATAATCTCCGGAAAGTATGACATCTGTACAGTTTTCAACATTTTTAGTGGTTTCAGTATTGTTATTTTCTTCCGTAATTTCTTTACTTTTTATACCATTTATTCGTTGGACCTTTTGATTATAGACTTGGGCATAGATAAGTTGAGAAACACCAACAGGAAAATTCTTTCCTCTTTTTGCATATTCAACCATATCAAAACCATGGATATTAACAACTGTGGGAACACTCAGCCCGACTTCGGAAACATAACTTTTTAAAATATTTAAATAGTTGGCATAGTACAATCTTGAAAATTCATGGTACATCTTAAGCAACAATCTTGAGAAGGGTTTACCATATTCCCAATTTTTAAGTTCCAGAATCAATTTTTCCATGTTATTTACATTGTTTTCAACCTCATTACTTGGAGCATCTAATACATTTAGCTCTGACAAGTATTCCTCAAATTTCTTAATAGTAAACTCATTGTAGTCTCCGTGTCCGGTAATCCACTGAAACATACCTACTTCATTATCAATTTGGATAAGAATAATGTTGTGTTCTTTGACTATTTCTAATACTTTTGAATACCATCTTCTGACGTAATACAAATAGTCCGGATGTAGATACGAGAAAATTCGTGCTGGATGAATTCTGCCATCAAGTGTTTTAGCAATGGCATGTGGAATTTTTTCATAAACCCAATCAGGTAGACCTTCATTTTTTAGTTCGGACATAACATATGGACCTGGCTTAAATATGATATTAAAATTCATATTATCCAACAGCTTTAAAAATGATAGTAAATCTCTTTCAGGTAAAGTTTTTCCACTAAAATCGAAAATGCCATCATTTATTTCATGCCAGGACCAAGGTACGTAAAAACTAACGGTATTAAAACCAGCATCCTTTATTTTTCTCAGTCTATCTTCCCAGTCATTGAAAGGAATTCTAAAATAGTGTATTTCTGCTGAAAAAAGAAAGTGCTCTTTACTATCAATTACAAACTTACCATTTTTTATCTTCACATCTTTCAATATGTTCACCTCAATTTATTCAACTTTTTATGGAAAGTTTAATGAATAGTATAGAGCTGAGATACCTTTTACAGGACCTTATCACGTACTTTAAAGACTGGTGACTTTCTTTAAATGAAATGTTGTTGAAACGATTCACCTTAATTTCATTAAAGGTAGGATAACACATTAAAAACGGAAAATGAAATTCATAATTTCAGAAAATATTAAAACAGCGTACGGTTATAGAGGAAAAACTTTTATTTTTTTCTAATTTCTAGAAATTTTATTATTTATTGGGTCTTGTTATAATTTAGTATTTTTTTACTTGCTGAACTAAAGTTGCTGATAATGGAAAATCATAAAATACCTTTTGTAGACTCTCTAATTATAAGTTCTACATCTAAAACAACATTCGAAAGACCTTCTGTTCTTTCATTTTTCTCATTTAACATACTAAGCAACATATGTGCAGCAATAGACCCAAGCTGATACATGGGTCTTCTAACAGTTGTTAATGCTGGACTAACATAAGAAGAAAGTTCGATGTCATCAAATCCTATTAATGAAATATCATTTGGCACATCGATATTTTCTTCTTTCAGTGCTTTAAGAGCACCTATTGCCATTTCGTCATTAGCGCAAAATAGAGCCGTTGGAAAATTCTTCTTTTTATTTTTCTTAATAAAATTTTTCATTATTTTGTATCCAGATTCTTCAGTGAAATCACCTTCAAATATCAAACTTTGATCAATTTCTAATTTCAAATCGTGCATAGCATGGGAAAATCCCCTAAATCGTTCTCGAGCATCTAAAGAATCTTTTGAACCTTTCATAAAACCTATTTTCTTATGACCAAGATTATTCAAGTATTTTACGACTTCGTAGGCCCCTTTTTCGTTATTAATTCTTACACTTTTTATTCGATTATCATTTACTATTCTGTCAAGAGTTACAATCTTGAATTGATGTGCCCATTTGAGAATGTCGTCTGTCTTAACGGCTGGAGTTAGAACTAAAAAACCATTCACTATACCTGTTCTGAGAAATTTGTTTATATCTTCTCTCCTATTTTCGAGTGTGCAAAATATTAGCAAATTATAGCCAAAAGAATGGAGAACATCTTGAATCCCTCGAACTATAGAATCATAAAAGGGGCCTTTAATTTCGTGTACTATTAGAGCAACAAGCTCGTATTGTTTTTTCTTCAACCCCTTGGCAAACGTATTTGGGATGTAATTAAGCTCCTGCGCTATTTGCAACACTCTTTCCCGAGTTGCTTCACTAACTTTACCTTTGTTGTTCAATACATAAGATACTGTAGAAATTGAAACTCCCGCTTTTTTTGCTACATCTTTTATTGTTGCCATTTTATTTCCCTCCCAATTTTTATTTTTAATATTTGACGTTTTATAAATCACAAAATTTTACCTTAAAGAAAAGGTAAAGCTAAACTAATTATTAGAAAGGTGAAACATTTCACCACATGTTTCAATAATTATATACTTAAAAAGTGATGGAATTCAAATTCACTGTTATCGAAATCAGTGGAAAGATAATTAAATTTGGGCCCAATTTTTGTTTTATGGAAGGAAACAAA
>JBKBWH010000145.1:0-5098 GCA_046289115.1 Candidatus Kryptonium sp. | reverse complement strand
TCTGCATATATTTGAAATGATGGGTTCTCAGCAGATGGATAAAAAGTCAAATTGAGGTCAGATTTAAATTTTTCAAAAACATTGGCTACAATTTTATCAAGTTCAATTTGCTCCCTTGAGATTTTATCAATGTTAAATTCAAGCCTTGAGAGCTCAAGGTATTCATTTAAAAGTTTTATGTGTTTGTTGATCGCTGTTTCAGCTATTTCAAGTATAAGCTTTTGATCGCCGGAGAGCTCGTTAAACTTGTTTTTAAGCGCAAGTTCGAAGCTACCTTTTATGACCGAGATCGTATTTTTCAAGTCTTGGATCAGAAGATATGTAAATTCAGAGCGAAGTTTTTTAAGTTCGTCGTTCGTTTTTTTGATTTTTAAAACATTGGAAACTCTGATCAAAAGCTCTTCAAGGTTTACAGGTTTTGCTATAAACTCCGTTGCCCCTTCGTCAAAGGCTCTTTTAATGTTTTGAGGCTCTGTATTCCCAGAGATAATTATAACGGGGATATCGTTTGTTTCGGGATTTGATTTTAAAACTTTTAAAACTTCAAAACCATCCATATCCGGCATTCGTATGTCAAGAATTATCGTATCGAATTTTTCATTTTTAATTAATTCTATACATTCACGCCCATTTTCACATGTCGTTACCTCATATCCTTTGTCTTGTAGAATTGTTGCAAATATAAGGCGGGTTGCGGGTTCATCTTCGGCAATTAAGATTTTATCCGGCACTTTTAAACGCTGCTTTGTTTCTAATACAACCAAAATTTTAAGATAAAATTTGAAAAATGTCAAGTTTGAAAAGCCGTTGTCAGGTTTACCTCTGCTCGATATGGGATGTCTCACTAAACTTTGACAATTTTCACAAAACTTTTTATTTTAAACAAAAGTTGTTGAACAAAATGAATAAAATTTTTCTTGCGATTATGTTTTTGCAAATTTCGTTTTTTAATTGGATAGGTAGGAAAGCCCCGGAGCTTGATGGAGGAATTGGATGGATAAATTCAAAACCGTTGAGATTGAGCGAGCTTAAGGGAAAGGTTGTTCTTATAGATTTTTTTGAATATACATGTGTCAATTGTTTGAGAACTTTGCCGTATTTAAAAGAGTGGCGTAAGAGATATGCTGATAAAGGTCTTGTGATAATTGGGGTTCACACCCCGGAGTTTGATTTTTCAGCGGAATTTAAAAATGTTGAAAACGCTGTTAAAGAGCTTGGCATTGAATATCCCGTCCTCGTTGATAGCAAGTATGAAATATGGAATGCGTTTAAAAATCAGTTCTGGCCAAGGAAATTTTTAATCGATAAAGATGGGGTTATAAGATATGACCATATTGGCGAAGGAGCCTATGGGCGGACTGAGGCGAAAATACAAGAGCTTTTAAAGCAAATAGATCCGAATTTAAAACTTCCTGAAATAATTGAATATCTTCGTGAGGAGGATAAACCTGGTGCTGTTTGTTATCCGAGGACGCCAGAGATGTATGCAGGTTATCTTCGTGGTTATTTTACACAGCGTGTAAATCCTGATAGTGAAGAATATTACAGAGACAAGGGCGAATATATGGAGGCTTACCTGACGCTCAACGGTTGGTTTAATGTTGGGGCGTGGAAACTTGTCCATACTAAAAGTGGGGAAAAGTTTAACGACTATGTTGCCTTTAAATTCAGGGGGACGGAGGTTAACGCCGTTTTCAATTCTGATGGATATCCTTATGATGTTGTTGTAACGCTTGATGATAAACCGGTGCCTGAGGATATGAAAGGCGAAGACATCTTTTACGATGATGAAGGTAGAAGCGTTGTCAGGGTAGATAAGGGCAGGATGTATAATCTCATATTGGGGCGAAGGTATGGGGTTTACACTTTAAAGCTTTACACAAATTCAGATAAATTTTCACTTTACTCGTTTACATTTGGTTCTTGTGTTGTTAAATAACGAAAACAAAGTGGGTTTATTTCGATGCGCATCAGCAAAGTTAAAAGCGAGATGAGAAAGTATGAAGAACTTGTTGAGAGAAATCCCGATTCCCCCTTGCTCGTTCGTTTAGCATCCCTTTATCTTGAGGCTGGGGATGTTGAAAAAGCGATAACATTGTGCAATAAAGCGATACAGAGATATCCGGATTATTCAACAGCTCATCTTTTAATGGCGAAATGCTATATAGAGCTCAAATCTTATTCCAAAGCCCTCGTTGAGTTGAATCGCGTTGTTGAAATTTTGCCCGACTCAAAATTTGTGATTGATTTGATTTCGCAGATTTCATTAAAGCAAAAGCGGGAGGAGACGGTCAAGGGGTTGATAAAATCAAAAATATCCGAGGAAGAAGTTAAGATTGACAAAGGTAAACTTCCTGATGTTGAAATTCCTGAAATTCAAACAACCGAACCTGAAACTTCTTCGGTTGCTGAGAAAATAAGTGATGAAATGTTTGATGAAGTTTTCGAAATGCCAGATGTTGAATTTGGTAAACAAAGATCGCATGAGGTAGGGGTAGAGACAGAAACTCAAGCATCTTACCTTGACGAGTTGATAAAACGAATTAAAATGGGAATGAGCGCGCGAAGCACCGAGGGTAGATTTATAAAGGAGCCAGTTGCGGAATTTAAAGAAGAGGATTTGAGCTATGAGGATATATCGATTGTAACCCCTGCGCTTGCAGAGATACTTGTGAAACAAGGTGCTTATGATGAGGCGATAAAAGTTTATAAAAAGTTGATCGAACAGCGTCCATTTGAAAGGGAAAAGTATGAGATGGAGATAAAAAAGCTTGAAGAAAAACTTGGCAAGTAAAAATGTTAAAACCTGTAAAATATCTTGGTCAGCACTTTTTGAGCGATAAGAATATAGCAAGGAAAATCGCCGAGGCGGTTAATCCTCAACCCGATGATATAATAGTTGAAATCGGAGCTGGTGAGGGGTTTTTAACTGAACAATTTGTGGGGAAGGTTAGAAAAGTTTTTGCAATTGAGGTTGATAAAAGGGCTGTTGATTTTTTAAAAGTAAGGTTTGGTGCTGAGGAACTTGTTCGTGAGGATAGGATAGAGATTATTCATCAGGATTTTCTTAAACTTGATTTAAAAATGTTTTATAAATTTGGGAAGGTGAGATTGATTGGGAATATACCATATAGCATCACAAGTTCAATTATATTTAAAGCGATAGAGAATCGAAATTTAATAAAAGATTTAACGATTATGGTTCAGCTTGAAGTTGCTATGAGAATTGTCTCAAAGCCAGGTGTTAAGGATTATAGCATACTTTCGGTGTTGTGTCAGGCGTATTCAAAGCCGGAGATTTTGTTCAGGGTTTCACGGAATGTTTTTTATCCAAGACCTAAGGTTTTATCTGCTGTAATACGACTTGATTTTGAGAAGGGTGGGCTTTCCGAGAAAATAATTGATGATGCTTTTTTTAAGAAAATTGTTAAGACTGCTTTCAACAAAAGGCGAAAAATTTTGAAAAATACGCTTATGGAGTTGTTTGATGAAGAAACTCTTTTGAAGTCAAATTTTGATTTGAGCCTTAGACCTGAGCAATTAAGCGTTGGGGAGTTTATTGAGCTTTCAAATGCGCTTTATAAGTTGGAAGAAAAAAACAAAGAAGATGGTAGATGAATTACGCTACTAATTTACGCAATCTGCACTTCGGGGACATTGTAAACATAGTTTTTTATCTTTTTTTAATTTCGGTTGCAATAGTTTTCTCCCACCAGATAAAATTTTGGTGGTTGATTGTTTTATTTAATCTTTTGCTTATTCTTTTCATCGTATATGTGTCTGTGAAGTGGGAATCTTCTGGGAATCCCGATTTTTTTTCGGCTAAAAGATTTATCAGGGAGTGGTATCTTGTCCCGTTTATTCTTTTAACGTTTAAAGAAATTTACTTTTTCATCAATCTTTTGAATTTGCCCGACTATGACTGGATATTGATAAAGATCGATTACATACTCTTTGGCGTGCATCCGACTTATGTTTTGAGTAAGATTGCCAATCCCGTGTTGACAGAAATTTTGCAGATAGCTTATTCAACATTTTATTTTCTTCCAATAATACTTGGCTACGATTTTTACCAAAGGGGTGAGATTAAAAAGTATCGGTATGTGATGGGGACGATCGTTTATGGTTTTTATCTTTCATATATCGGTTATCTGCTTGTTCCGGCTATTGGTCCAAGGTTTACGCTTCATGACTTTTTAAAACTTGATGATGAACTACCTGGACTTTTTCTCACCAAGCCACTTCGTTTTATAATTAACACTGGGGAGTCAATTCCGCCCGGTGTTCCAAATCCAGCCGATTATGCCCAGAGGGATGTTTTCCCAAGCGGGCATACGCAGATCACACTTGTTATAATGTATCTCTCTGTTGTTTTAAACTCAAAAACGAAATACTTTTTAATCCCGACGGGCATTTTGTTAATTTTTTCAACCGTTTATCTTTGGTATCATTATGTTATTGATTTGATAGCGGGATTTTTATTTGCTGCTTTCACAGTTGCTACATCACCATATCTTTTTAATCAATGTGAAACAAAAATAGGGTTAAGGAATGCAAGGGAAGAGCGGGTTCAAGCCGTATGTTCCAGCTGAAACAAAGTTAGCTGAGATAACTTTCAGAGCCGTTTTTTTAGGCGTGATAATGGCTGTGATTCTTGGCGCAGCTAATACATACATCGGTTTAAAAGCAGGGATGACAATTTCAGCAACTTTTCCAGCTGCTGTTGTTGCGATGGCGGTGATGAGGGTTTTGCGCGGTTCAATTCTTGAGGAAAACATAACCAGGACAACAGCATCTGTTGGTGAGGCGCTTGCAGCGGGAGCAATTTTTACTATACCTGCTTTTGTTATATCAGGCGTTTGGAATGATTTTAATTATTGGGAGAGCACAGTGATAATGCTCATAGGTGGAGTGCTTGGGGTTTTATTCATAATTATTTTAAGAAAGCCGCTTGTAAATGATCCAGATCTTCCTTATCCTGAAAGCGTTGCATGTGCTGAGATGGTGAAAGCAGGTCAAAAAGGAGAAACGGGGGCGAAATATGTTTTCAGCATGATGGGAGTTTCAGCTTTGATTGAGTTTTTTAAAAATAATCGTG
>JBKBWH010000144.1:0-5152 GCA_046289115.1 Candidatus Kryptonium sp. | reverse complement strand
TTTAAGAGTGGCTGAAAGCCCTGCCCCAAGTTCATCGTCAGAGATTATCTCCTTCGCATATGTCGGACTTACGGTTGTGATGGCATCGGAATACAATATTCCAGCTTTAAGAAAGTTAAAGTTACCATTATGCTCTATTTCTGAAAAAATCTCGTCAGGAAGACCAGATTTAAAAAATGATTCTTTCCCGAAAATGCCTTGATAACCAATGTTATGTATAGTTAAAACCGTTTTTACCCCTTTAAAAAATAAGTCATCCTTGTAAAGAGTTTTAAGATAAACGGGAACAAGTGCGGTCTGCCAGTCATTGCAGTGAATTATATCAGGGCGCCATCCAAGTTTTTTCAATGATTCAAGCACACCCTTACAAAAAAATATAAACCTTTCGTCATTGTCTGGGTAATCTCTTTTCGTCTTAGGGTCAACATAAAGACCATCACGATTGTAATAAAATTCGTTCTCAAGGAAATAAACTTGAACTTTTACTCTTTGTCCGACAATAAAAGATGCCTTGGCACTTCCCCTTTGAAGTTTATCTCCAACTGGAATATCAATTTCCCTTAATCGTACTATTTCATGGATGCCAAACTTTCTCTCACTTATAAAGCCATACTTCGGCATCATAACCCTTATTTCATGACCAAGTTCCTTTATAGCTTGAGGAAGAGAAAAAGATACATCCGCAAGCCCACCTGTCTTCGCAAAAGGGACAACTTCACTGGAGAGAAAAAGGATATTAAGAGGCTGGGTCATTAAAAACTCCTTATGAATTTTTAAATTTTTCTGCGAAGACATAAAATTTTTCTAAAATTTAACAAAAAAAGTCATAATAACCAAAGTCTATAATCTGCAAGATTGAAAGACATTAAATTGCCCTCAACTTATTTCCCCAGCAAGCGGCTTATAAAATTCTTCAATAACTTTCTCGGCATCATTCCCGTATTTACCAAACAAAAACATTAGTTTCACAAGCGCTGCTTCTGTCGTCATATCTTTGCAACTTAATGCTCCCGCATCAAGTGCATCCTTCCCACATTGATAAAGCGTAAGATCAACTCTCCCATAAACGGCTTGGGTTGAAACCGCAACAACTTTACCCATTTTAACTGCAGACCTAATGAAAGGAATTAAAGACCTATCTTCTATATTTGGAAGATTGCCAGAGCCAAACGCTTCAATTACAAACCCTTGAACATCTAAATTCAGCAAAGCCATAAGATAATCAACCCTTACAGATGGAAAAATCTTCACGCAAAAAACCTTGTCCGAGAAATTTTTTAAGACATTTAACTTTTCCCCCTCGCGCTTTAAAAAATTTCCCTTGTAAATTTCTATCCCAACTCCAACCTCTGCAAGCGGTGGATAATTTGGCGAATCAAATGCATCAAACCCCCAAATGTTTAACTTCTTTGTCCTATTCCCACGAAATAATTTATTGTTGAAGAAAATACCAACTTCCGGAATTGAATATGTGGCAAGTTCAACAGCATTTATAAGATTATTTCTCGCGTCCGTTCTTATCTCGGAAAGCGGACGCTGGGAACCAGTTAAAATGACCGGCTTTGAAAGACCCTCAAGCATAAAAGAAAGAGCAGTAGCGGTATAGACCATCGTGTCAGTCCCATGAGTTATTACAAATCCATCAAAACTGTCGTAGTTTGCGCTGATCACATCAGCGATTTTAATCCAGTGTTCAATTCCAATGTTTGATGAGTCAATATTTGCAACTATATAAGATTCAATCTCTGCGATCTGCCTAACTTCGGGGACGAATTCAAGAATTTTCTGCACAAAAGTTCCCGGTGCAAGGGTGCCATCCTTTAAAGCCATGCCAAAAGTTCCACCAGTATGAATAAGAAGAATTCGTTTCATGTGTTCAACATAAATTCAAATATTAACGTCCATATAAACCCGTTATCTTTGCCTCGCCAAGAATATGTCCCTTTGCTTTAGCCTCAACCTGCTCAGCTGTCGCCCCTGAATTTAGTCCAAGCGTTTCAACATCAAGCGCATAAAGTTTAAAAATATAACGATGCGGTTTGTGCCCACGCGGCGGACATGGCCCACCATATCCAATTCTACCAAAATCATTTAACCCCTGCTTGATCTTATTATCAACAACGCCAACCTTCTTTACATTTTCATCAAGCTTTGTCACATTTGCAGGGATATCGTAAATAACCCAGTGTATAAATGTTCCTCCCGGAGCATCGGGGTCCTCACAGATCAATGCGAAACTTTTAGTTCCAGCGGGAACATTTTCCCAGCTTAGCTCTGGCGAATAATCTTGCCCATCACAGGTAAACTTCTTGGGAATTGTTTCACCGTCCTTGAATGCTGCTGATTTGATAGTGAACATCCTTTCACCCCCTCTTTTTTGAGCGTTGGTTTGAGTTGAGAGAAAAAGGCAAAGAAAAATTAGAAAAACATGTTTCATCTTGATATGCAAAAAATTTGTTTTTGCTGCTAAATTAATTAAACAAATTTTGGCAAATATGCAAATTTGCTACTTCTCGCCATCTTTTTTATATTTTCAACAGTGAAATCAAAAAATATGCCTAAATGAAAAAACTTTTTTCAAATCCCATAAATATAATCTTCGTCGGGACTTTAATTGCGCTTTTACTTTATCTTATATTCGCTGAAAAAGGGCTTATGAAACGGGCAAGGGTTGAAATTGAATTAAACAGGTTGAAAAAGAAAATTGAAATAATGGAGAAGGAAAACGCATCTTTAAAACAGAAAATCCATAAGCTTGAAACAAACCCCGAAGAAATTGAGAGAATAGCACGCGAAAAATATGGCATGGCAAAGGAAGGTGAAGAAGTTTACAATATAAAAGAAAAGTAAATTTTTCATTCCTAAAAATGAAGACAGAAAAAATTTACCCGCCACTTGCAGATAGAATAAGACCAAAAACACTTGACGAGTTTGTGGGACAGGAACATATAATCGGTGAGGGAAAACCTTTGCGGATAATGATTGAAACCGGTGAAATCCAATCAATGATCCTATGGGGTCCACCAGGGGTTGGTAAGACAACTCTTGCTAAAATCATCGCCGAAAAAGTCAACGCTGATTTCTTTCAAATAAATGCGGTTTTATCAGGTACAAAAGAAATAAAAGAAATCATTGAAAAAGCCGAAAAAAATCTAAAATACTATGGGAAAAAGACGATACTTTTCATCGACGAAATCCACAGGTTTAACAAGGCACAGCAAAGCGTGCTCCTTAACAGCGTTGAAAAGGGAATAATCATACTCATAGGCGCAACAACGGAAAACCCATCTTTTGAAATAATATCGCCATTGTTATCAAGATGTCAAGTTTTTGTACTTGAACCACTTGGCGTTAAAGAACTCGAAACGATTTTACAACGAGCTTTGACAAGTGATGAAATACTTTCAAAGTTTAAGATTCACATTGAAGACAAAGAAACCCTCTTTTTCTATTCTGGAGGTGATGCCCGTGTTATGTTAAACGCTCTTGAGATCGCCGTAAAAATTGCGAAACCAACGGAGAAAAATGAGGTATTTTTGACAAAAGAAATTATTTTAGAAGCATTTCAACGCAAATATTTTAAATATGACAAGGCTGGCGAGGAACACTATAACTTAATTTCTGCTTTTATAAAAAGCATTCGTGGAAGTGATCCAGATGCGGCTGTTTACTGGTTAGCGAGAATGTTGCTTGCAGGAGAAGATCCGAAATTTATCGCAAGAAGGCTAATAATCTTAGCGAGCGAAGATATTGGAAATGCGGAGCCGTATGCTTTAACGCTCGCAACAAGTTGTTTCACCGCTGTTGATTATGTTGGAATGCCTGAGGCACGAATAATCCTTGCACAAGTTGCAACATATTTAGCAAGCTGCCCAAAAAGCAACGCAGCATATATCGCAATAGAAGAAGCAACAGAAGATGCGCAAAAGTATCCCGATCTCCCTGTCCCACTTCATTTAAGAAATGCGCCAACGAAACTAATGGAAGAACTCGGCTATGGCAAGGGCTATAAATATAGTCACGATTTCCCCGAGCATTTTGTCGAACAACAATTTCTACCAGATGAGCTCAAGAATAAAATCTACTATAGACCTACTGAGATCGGAAGAGAAAAAATCTTAAAAGAGCGACTTGAAAAATTATGGAGTAAAAGAAAATCAAAATAGAAATGTCAGATGAAAAAATTCGCTATCGGCGTAGACCTCGGCGGAACATTCATTAAAGCCGGTATAGTCGACGAAACAGGCAACATCGTTCTTGAAAATTCAATCCCAACCGAAGCTGAAAAAGGACCTTCACATGTAATTGAACAAATATCAAAAATTGCGAAAAAACTTGCCCAAAATTTCAATAATGGGGAAATTCTTGGCGTTGGAATTGGAGCACCTGGGCAAGTTGACCCCGAAGGCGGAGTTAAATATCCACCTAATTTCCCAGGATGGACGGTTGTTTACTTAGCAAAAGAAGTTGAAAAGATAACAGGTTTAAAGACAATCGTTGACAATGATGCGAATGTTGCTGCAATCGGTGAAGCAAAATTTGGTGCTGGAAAAGAGCATCCAAATTTCATAATGGTGACGCTTGGAACCGGGGTGGGCGGTGGAATAATAATTGGTGGGAAAATTTATAGAGGTCCAACAGGCGGAGCAGGGGAAATCGGGCATGTAACAATCAATTTTAACGGTCCAAAATGTAACTGTGGAAATTATGGCTGTGTTGAAGCTTATGTTGGTCAAAAATATCTATCATCGTGGGTTGCCGAGGAACTTAAAACAAATCCAAACTCGAAAATAATTGAACTTGTAAATGGTGACATTTCAAGAATTGAACCTTATATAATTTCACTTGCAGCAGAACAAGGTGATGAATTTGCGGTTAATATCTGGAAAAAAACGGGTTTCTATGTTGGAGTGATGCTTGCCTCCGTTATGAATCTCTTCGATATAACCGTTGCAATCGTTGGAGGTGGAGTTGCAAAGGCGGGAAAAATTTTATTTGACACGATGAACGAAACTGTCAAATCAAGAGCATTGAAACCAATTGCAGAGAAAGCCATCGTAATCCCTGCACAACTTGGAAATAAAGCCGGAATCCTTGGCGCAGGTGCACTTGCATTTGAAGAGTTAAACTTGCACTAAAAAATTAAACCCGG
>JBKBWH010000143.1:0-5189 GCA_046289115.1 Candidatus Kryptonium sp. | reverse complement strand
ACTGGAGAGACATTCACAGATTTTGGAGGAATTGGTAAGAGGTCAGGAGAGACATTCACAGATTTTAGAGGGACAGAGGATAGAATTTGCACGGCTTTCCGGTGAGGTTTCAAAGTTAAAAGTTACGGTTGGGAATATAGGAGCAAGATGGGGAATTATGACGGAAGATATGTTTAGAAAAGCTTATGAAGAAATCTTGAAATCTCTTTTCGGTCTTGAATATAAAGTTGAAAAGCGCAAGGTAAAATATGATGGAAAAGAATCTGAAATTGATATTGTGATTTCAGACGCAAGGGAAGTGATCATTGAAATTTCAGCTTCAGTGAATAAGGAAAAAGCCAGAAGAATCGCTGAGAAAATTAATGCCTATAGAAAAGAGCTTGGAAAAGAAATCCCAGCTTATGTTATAACAGCAAGTGTCTCGGCTGACTCAGTTATTTTTTTGAGAGATGAAGATATTAAAGTTATAACACCTGAGCCACCCGAAGAAGAAGTTTAAAGGAAACAAAATTAAGGAGCCAAAAATGAAAAAATTAATTTTTACTATCATTTCGATTTTAACCGTAGCATTTTCCCAAAGTCCATTTCCACTTATTCCAATTCAAGAAATTCAATGGGTTCATCCCGATTCATTAAGTAAAGCTGATAGTTTACAAGCTGCTAGAGTTGCTTTCAACGCTCCTAATTTCCCACATTGGATTGAAGATTCAAGATACTGGCACGTTCCACCGCTTTCAGCAACTCAATATGGAGATACTTTTACAGTTGTTGGAATAGTTATGAATAAGCCACAGATGTATACACTTGGTAATAGATATGTAGTTTTTATACAGGATACGAGCGGTGGACCTTGGAGTGGTATAATTGTCCTTGCAAATGATACTACATCGCCGGCAACCCAGGCGACGGGGATTCAAGTTCTTGATACAGGGATGGTCGTTAAAATTGTTGGTAGGGTTGAGGAGTATCCCGATGCTTCAAGCACTGGATACACTGAGTTATTTACGGTTATACCAAACCCACAAACAGGGCAAATAATACCAATTGAAGTTCTTGATTGGAAGTTAAGTAGACCAGACCCTGTGGAGGTGAAGGTTTCAGATTTTGTCCGAGGGAATGCTTCGGCTGAACCACAAACACATCAGATTAATTTTTCCAGCGGAGAGCAATGGGAGGATGTATATGTTATAATAAAAAATGTTTCCGTTTTCAACCGTAGTGGAACCGTTGGTGGACGATGGACTTGGTGGATAGCGGATGACTCGAATAATGTAATGCAAGTTTATGATGGTTCAAGATATTTTAGAGGTGGATCTGCTGGTTTTAACCCAAATTGGACTCCGCCACCAATTGGGACGAAGCTTGAGTATATTCGTGGTGTCATAGTTGGCGTTGGTAGTGGGTATGCGATCACACCGCTTTATCCTGGGGATGTGAAAATTCTTTCCTATGCTCCGGAGATTAATCATGCTTTCACAAATCCGCAGAAAAGAGAACCCGCTTTGCCATCAAGCAGTGACCAAGTTAAGGTGAGAGCGATCGTTAAAGTTACAGATCCTGAACCTGGTGTGACTGTTGATACGGTTAAGATTCTTTACAGTGTAAATTATGCCAATTTCAATGAAGTTTTGATGACGAAGGTTAGCGGTGATACGCTTTGGGAGGGAATTATTCCAGCTCAAGCAAACGGTTCACTCGTTAGATATTTCTTTAAGGCAGTTGATTCAAAGGGACAATCATCCATTCTTCCTGGTGATACTTCGCAGAATATTTATTTCTACTTTGTGAAAGATGGTGAACTAAAGATAAAAGATTTGCAATACACGATTTTGAGAAATGGAAACACAGGATTTTGGGATTTAAGGGTAAAAGTTCGTGGTATAGTAGTAGCAGATACAAGTGATTTTCCAGCGGAGGTTATACCAAATGCTGGAAGCAAAGACCAGTTAAGAGTGTATATTCAAGACGATACTTCGGCTTGGAGTGGAATTAGATTATATGGGAGCGCTTCTCATATTGCGAAAAGAGGTGATAGCGTTGAAGTTGTTGGAATTGTAAGGGAGAGAAATAATGTGACTGAAATCGTCGTCGATTCGATCAGAATAATTGCAAGTAATAGACCCATTTATCCTCCAGTTGTTGTAAAGACAGGCGAAGTTGGGAATAAACCTAACGGAACCGAAATCTCAGAGAAATGGGAAAGCATGCTCGTTGAATTTAGAAATGTATTAGTTACGGATACTGATCCTGATAGAAACGGTGGAACATTTAGGGAGTTTGTGGTTGACGATGGGACGGGTCCTTGCAGAGTTAACGATGATGGCGCTTATAAATTTAGCAATTATCCCCCAGATACATCTCTTGGGTTTAGGATACTTTATAAAGGGAATAGAATCAGTTATTTGCGCGGGATATTTTATTATTCGTTCGGAAACTATAAACTTGAGCCAAGACGAGATGACGACTTTGGGACTATAACAAGGGTTGAAGTTGCTTATAACTCTGAGATACCGGATAAGTTCGAGCTTTTGCAAAATTATCCAAACCCGTTTAATCCATCTACTTTCATTGAATATAGGTTGCCGAGACAATCTTATGTGACATTGAAAGTTTACGATGTGCTTGGCAGAGAGGTTGCAACGCTTGTTGATGAAATTCAAGGTGCTGGAACTTACAGAGTTAAATTTGAAAATAGCCAAATTTCAAGCGGGGTTTACTTCTATGTTTTGAGAGCGGGTGAATTTGTTGATGTTAAGAAAATGATGCTTTTGAAGTAATTTAGATAACCTTAGCGTGAGTTCTTTTTACATATTGAATAAAAAGTTTGGAGAAGAAGATGAAAGTTAAACTCTTGTTTTTCCTTGCTATCTTGATCGTTATTTATGGTTGTGTCAAGCCCAAAGTAAGTGAACCTTATCCAAATGCGAGACCCGAGACTTACATTTCTCTTTTCCCTGATTCATCTTTAGGTCAGTCGACGAGCAATTTACATATTCATTGGTGGGGGACTGATAAGGATGGGTGGTTGGTTGGTTATGTTTTTAGTTTTGATAAGAAGAACTGGTTCTGGACATTTAAAAATGACAGCGTTTTTAAACTTCCAATTTTTGGGGCTGATACGACTTATGATTTTTGGGTTTTCGGTGTTGACAATACTTTGAGAATTAAGTTTGAAGAGGGTGCTAAGGTAAACTTTATTGATAAAAATGGAAATGGACTATGGGATGAGGGTGAGGGATTTGAAATTTTGCCCGATGATTGTTATGATGACACGCCAGCAAGTTTAAGGTTTCCCATCAAAAATACTCCGCCATCTATTGAATTCGCGATGACCGGTGAATTTACGGGAACGCGACTTGATGTTCCTGATACAACTTTTCCAATTGTATCTTTTCAATGGATTGCATCTGACATTGACGGTGATAATACGATTTCTGAATTTTGGGTTGCCTTGAACGACACGACGAATTGGGTGATAGTTCCGGGGCAATTTAGATTTTTGACACTTCTTGCAGAGAATTTTTCACAATCCGATAGCATTGCGGATGCACTTGTGATACCGAGTTCAACGCAAACGCTTGGTCGTGTTCCTGTTCAAGGAACTTTAAGAATGAGATTAAACGCCAACAATGTTTTTTATTTAAAGGCTCGGGATATTGCGGGCGCATTTAGTTCAACCATACGAATGCCATCCGAAGGTAAAACATGGTTTGTTAAAAGACCGAAAGGAAATCTTTTAATAGTTGCGGATTACGGCGTTGCTGATAACTCAATTAATTTTTATAAATCAATTTTTGATACGCTTGTTGTTGGGAATTATGATGTTTGGGATTTAAGGGTTGGGGCAAGGTATCCGAGGCGTGGAAGCCTTGTTCCACCTTTCCCAAGGGTTGATTTTGCGGAGGTTTTGACGAGGTTCTATAAGTATGTTTTTTGGATTTCAAGTGATGAAGTAAATTTCGATATAGCTGCAATTTCTCTGCCTAAGTTTAAGAGTGTTGGAGGTAAAACTTTATTCTCTTTCATATTACCGCAAAGCACAACGCCTGATTTCAATGTGGGGAAAGCGTTGAGCGATCTTTCAGGTGTGGTTGATAGTGTTAGTTCCTCGCCTTTGACTGGTTTCGTTCCAAGTAGGACAAGAATTTTGAATTACAATCCATCAAATCCAAGCGAAACTTCGGATTATCCTATCTTAGTGCGCGACAGCCCATCTGATAATCCTGTTGACGGTGGTAAAATAGTTGCTTTTTTGAGGGCGCTTTATCCTTCGGTGAATGCACATCCAATTTATTGGCTTGAGCCTCAAAGTGCATGGGGCAATAAAAGTTTTACAGTGGGAGCAGAGTCAAACGATAAGAATTTTGTTCTTGTTGGCTTTCCAATATACAGGTTTAACGGTGGAACTAAAAACGCTGGTGAATTCATCTACAGAGTTTTCAAAAACTTTGGAGCGACAAATTAACTAAATCAGAGGTGAAAGTAGAGATGAAAAAGATTTTAAAATTGATTGCACTGCTGATTTTATCTCTGAGTTTTATTCATGCTCAAGATAAAGGAAGAATAGTTGGCGTAGTTGTTGATTCTAAAACTGGCGAAGGTCTTCCAGGGGTAAATGTTGTAGTGAAGGGAACTTACTATGGTGCTGCTACCGGCTTTGATGGGAAATTTGAAATCAAAAATGTAAACCCAGGCACTTATACACTTGAGATTTCAATAATTGGGTACAAAAAAGTCACGATAACAGGCGTAAAGGTTACAGCTGGAGGTGTGACAGATTTAAAGACTATAAAGATGGAAGAGACGGTGTTAACGCTTGAACAAGAGGTCGTCGTCATTGGTGAAAGACCACTTTTCAATATTGAGGAGACGCAGTCAAGAAGAACTATTTCAGCAGAGGAAATTCAAATTGCGCCTGTTCAGAATGTTAAGGATATCGTAACTCTCCAAGTTGGTGTTGTTTATAGCGATGAAGGTGTACACATTCGTGGTGGCAGGGCTTATGAAAGCGCTTATCTTGTTGATGGTGTTTCGGTTCAAGATCCACTTGCCGGAACAGGATTTGGTCTACAATTAAGTCCAGATGCAATTGAAGAAATAGAGGTTATAACCGGGGGGTTTAATGCTGAATATGGTCAAGCGACCTCAGGAGTTGTAAGGGTGAGGACTAAAGAAGGCGGGGATAAATT
>JBKBWH010000142.1:0-5193 GCA_046289115.1 Candidatus Kryptonium sp. | reverse complement strand
ATGCTTGAAACGGAAGTATCAACTTACAAACAAATTGAAAAAAATTTACATTTGGCAGTAACGCAAGCGCAGGAAACAGCGACTAAAACAATTGAAAACGCAAAAAAGCAAGCTGAACTTTTAATAAAAGAGGCGGAACTAAAAGCAAAAGAGAGCATAGACAAAGCAAAGCTTGAGGTCTCTAAAATTGAAAATGAAATTCAAATTTTGAAAATTGAAAGAGATAGGATCCTCAAGGAATTGAGAAACCTTTTATCATCCGAGCTTGAAAAGTTGAACCTTTTTGAACCCATTACAAAGTCAGAAACACAGGGAAAAATTGAGGAAAAAATTAAACTTGATGATATAATTAAAAACCTTGAACAATAAAACAAAATAAGACGATGGGATTATGAGCGAGTTGAGACAACAAATAATGGAAGCATTAAATTTTATAAGGACAAAGACAAAACTTGAACCCAAAATCGGCATAATACTTGGAACTGGCCTCGGCGGACTCGCCAAGGAGATTGAACCCGAAGTGATAATTGATTACGGCGATATACCTCACTTCCCGATCTCAACCGTTGAATCGCATCATGGTAAGTTAATTTTTGGTAAACTCAGTGGTAAAGATGTCGTCGCAATGCAAGGAAGATTTCATTACTATGAAGGCTATACGATGAAACAAATTACATTTCCGGTACGAGTGATGAAATTTCTTGGGGTTAAATATCTTTTAATTTCAAACGCAGCTGGTGGGCTAAATCCACTCTTTAGGAAAGGAGACCTGATGATAATCACAGATCATATAAATTTGCTTGGCGATAACCCCCTGATAGGTCCGAATGATGATGAACTCGGTCCGAGATTTCCTGATATGTCTGAGCCATATAGTAAAGATCTCATTGAGCTTGCAGAACAAATAGCGCTCGAAGAAAAAATAAGAGTTCAAAAGGGTGTTTATGTCGCAATGACAGGTCCGAGCCTTGAGACAAGAGCAGAGTATAGATTTTTACGTTTAATCGGTGCTGATGCAGTTGGGATGTCAACAGTACCGGAGAACATAGTTGCAAATCATATGGGGATAAAAGTATTTGGAATTTCGGTGATAACGGATGAATGTTTTCCGGATGCACTTCAGCCGTTAAGCATTGAAGAGGTTATAAAAGTTGCATCTGAGGCAGAACCGAAGCTAACTTTATTGATGAAACGTTTAGTAGAAAAAATTAATGTGTAATTTGCCATGCTTCAATCCATCGGCAAAATTTTTATATTGCTTGGTGCGTTAATCCTTGCTCTCGGCTTTATCCTTTTGATCGCTGATAAAATTGGAGGGAAGATTCCTTTTCTCGGGAAATTACCCGGCGATATTTTAATCCAAAAACGAAACTTCACTTTTTATTTCCCGCTTACAACAAGCATACTGTTAAGCATAATTTTAACTTTGATGCTATGGATTTTGTCTTTTATATTTAGAAAACATTAAGAATTGAAAAACAAACCAATTCCCTATGAAATGTATAAAGAGTTAACCGACAAGATTAAGTATTCAGAACTTGAACGTGAGGTCTTAAGATTCTGGAAAGAGAACAAAATCTTTGAGAAAAGCATCACCACAAGGGAGGGAAAACCAAGATTCACATTTTATGAAGGACCACCAACGGCTAACGGGCGCCCCGGAATTCACCATGTTATGAGCAGGGCCATCAAAGATCTCGTTTGCAGATATAAAACAATGCGTGGATTTAGGGTTTACAGAAAAGCCGGCTGGGATACACATGGGCTTCCTGTTGAAATTGAAATTGAGAAAAAACTTGGAATAAAGCATAAAGACGAGATAGTTGAATATGGCATAGAAAAGTTCAACGAAGAATGTAAGAAATCGGTCTTTGAATATCTTGACGATTGGGAAGAAATGACCGAAAGAATTGGATATTGGATCGACCTTGAAAATGCTTATATAACATTTACGAACGAATACATTGAATCAATTTGGTGGGCTTTAAAACAGTTTTTTGATAAAGGCTACATTTACAAAGGTTATAAAATTCAACCGTACTGCCCGAGATGTGAAACACCGCTTTCATCACACGAAGTTGCCCAAGGCTACGAAGATGTAAAAGATCCATCGATTTATGTTAAGATCAAAGTAAAAAATGAAGAAAACACATACTTTCTTGTTTGGACGACAACGCCATGGACTTTAATTTCAAATGTTGCTCTCGCAGTTCATCCAGAGGTAACTTATGTTAAAATTTCACACAACAGCGAAAACCTAATTCTTGCTAAAGATAGATTAGCTGTAATTGATGGAGATTATGAAATTCTCGCCGAATACAAAGGCAAAGATTTAAAAGGGGTTGAATACGAACGTTTGTTTAGCTATATACCTGTAGATAAAAAAGCATTTTATGTTGTAACGGCTGATTTTGTCAGCACAGAAGATGGAACTGGGATAGTTCACATCGCTCCTGCATTTGGAGAGGAAGATTATCAGGTAGGGCGCGAATATGACTTGCCAACGCTTCAACCTGTGAACAAAAGTGGAGAATTTACGGATGAAATTGTTGATTTCAAGGGAAAATTTGTCAAAGATGCGGATCCCGAGATAATTCAAAATTTAAAATCCAGAGGATTGCTCTACAAAAAAGAGACGATTATACACAGCTATCCACATTGCTGGAGATGTAAAACACCATTACTTTACTATGCCCGCGAATCTTGGTATATAAGCACAACGCGATATGTTGATAAAATGATAGAATACAACAAACAAATTCAATGGCATCCACCCGAAGTCGGTTCCGGAAGGTTTGGAAACTGGCTTGAGGAGAACAAGGATTGGGCTTTATCAAGGGATAGATTTTGGGGAACCCCGCTTAACATTTGGATTTGCGAAAGCTGTGGTGAAACAAGGGCAATCGGAAGCATAGAAGAAATAAAAAAAGAAGGTAAAAACATACCTGAACCACTTGACCTTCACAAGCCATTTGTAGATCAAATAATCTTTGACTGTAAAAAGTGCGGTGGGGTAATGAAAAGAACGCCCGAGGTAATAGATGTATGGTTTGATTCTGGAGCGATGCCCTTTGCTCAATTTCATTATCCGTTTGAAAATGTTGAACTTTTCAAAGAAAACTTTCCTGCTGATTTCATAGCCGAGGGAATTGATCAAACTCGTGGATGGTTTTACTCTCTCCATGCAATTTCAAGCTTTCTTTTCGATTCACCCGCTTATAAACATGTTGTTGTAAATGAGCTCATACTTGATAAAGAAGGTCAAAAGATGTCAAAGTCTCGTGGGAATGTAGTTGATCCATTTGAAGTTGTTGAGAAATACGGTGCTGATTCAGTCAGATGGTATTTAATGTCCGTGAGCCCACCGTGGAAACCCAAACTTTTCAACGAAGACGATATAGTTGAAATTCAACGCAAATTTTTCAGCACACTGCTTAACACTTATTCATTTTTTACGCTTTACGCAAACATTGACAAATTCACATATTCAGAAGAAAGGATTCCCCTCAAAGAAAGACCTGAAATCGACCAATGGATAATCTCGGTTTTAAATTCGCTTGTTAAAAATTACATTGATGCAATGGACAACTATGATTTAACCAAAGCTGCTCGTTTAATTTCAGATTTTACAATCGATCAGCTTTCAAATTGGTATGTGAGGAGAAGCAGAAGAAGATTTTGGAAAAGCGGTGTTGAAAAAGATAAAATCTCTGCCTTTCAAACGCTTTACGAATGTCTTATTACGATAGCAAAGCTTATGGCGCCATTTGCACCGTTTCTTGCGGACGAGATTTACAGAAATCTTAACAATGTCACCAAAAAAGAACCCTACGAATCCGTGCACCTTGCCTATACACCTGAACCAAATGAAGATGAGATTAACACCAAGCTTGAGAAAAGAATGGAACTTGCCCAAAGGATTGTCTACATCGTCAGATCGTTGCGGGCGAAAACAAATCTTAAGGTTCGTCAGCCGTTAAAGAAAATTATCATACCCGTATCTGATGAAAGTGAAAAAGAGAAAATTGAAATGATGAAAGATGTTATACTTGACGAGATCAATGTTAAAGCAATTGAGTATGTTGATGACGATTCAGAAATCGTTGAGAAGAAAACGAAACCAAACTTTAAATCAATAGGACCAAAATTTGGGAAAAATGCACAAAAAGTTGCACAAGCAATAAAAGAACTTAAAAAGGCACAGATAAAAGAACTTGAAAACAATGGCAAAGTTGAACTCATAATCGATGGGGAAAAATTTGAAATCACTGAAGAGGATGTCACAATTTATAGTGAAAACATAAAAGGTTGGGTTGTTGAATCAGATGGAGTGATAACTGTGGCGCTTGACACTGAGTTAACGGAAGAATTGATAAACGAGGGATTCGCTCGTGAGTTCATCAACAGAGTTCAAAATATGAGGAAAGAAGCTAATTTTGAAGTCACGGATAGAATTCGCATCTTTTTCAAAACTGAATCTGAGAGGTTAAAGAAAGCTGTGTTTGCCTTTAGCGATTATATCAAAAATGAGACTCTTGCGGTTGAATTGAGCGACAATTTCAAAGAATCTGAATACGCCAAATCATGGGATGTAAACGATGAACCCTGTGAAATTTCAATTGAAAGAGTAAATTTAAGTTAATTTTAAAACTTTAGAGGAGCGCAGATATGGCAAAGAAAAAAAGTAAATCAGGGAAGAAGAAAATCACCGCAAAAAAGACGGTGAAAAAATCATCAAAAAGAGCGACGAAAGCTTCTGCAAAAAGCAAAACTAAAAAAGTTGAACAGGAAAAGATCAAAACCGCAAATGTGACGACCGCTACAGCTTCACCTCACCCTGTAAAAAATGATAACGAAGCCATAAAGAAAACGGAGAATCAACCCCAGAAAACTTCCTACTCAAAAGAAGAGCTTAATTACTTTAAACAGATCCTTCTTAAAAAGCGAGAGGAAATCCTTGAAATGCTTGAATCCCATAGACAATCTTTAGTTGAATCGGCAACGCAAAATGATAAACCGCTTGGAACCCCATATTCCATCCATATGGAGTACGGAACGGAAACGGAGGAACGAGAAAAAACAATGTTTTTCATCGCAAGGGAGGAAAAGATGTTAAACTACATTGACGCTGCACTTATGAGGATAGAGCGCGGAACATATGGAGTTTGCATAAGCTGTGGTAAATTAATTGAT
>JBKBWH010000141.1:4378-5229 GCA_046289115.1 Candidatus Kryptonium sp. | reverse complement strand
GATATAAATCCGTGGTTGAAATGGGAGGGAACGCTTGCTGAACAGCTTGAACTTTATATGGGTATGACGAGAAAGATAATTCAAACGGATCCAGATGTTGAGTTGGTTGTTTATCCGGAAACGGCGATAACTTATTATTTTCTTCTCTCGCCATATCGTTATTATTTCAATTGGTTCAAAAGTTGGATTGATAGTTTAGGAATTGCGATATTGACAGGTTTTCCAGATGCAAAGTTTTATGATAATCCTTCCGATGCCCCGCCGAGCAGTCATCTTATAAAAGAAACAGGGCAAAGATATGCTGCGTTTAATGCGATGGGTTTATTTCTGCCAAATTCGGATAAAATTCAAAAATATGCGAAGATGATACTTGTCCCGTTTGGGGAGCGTTTACCTTATGCAGATACATTTCATTTTTTGATTGAACCGTTGCAATGGGGCGTTGGGATAAGCAATTGGGCAAAGGGGAAGGATACAACTGTTTTTGAAATGAAAAGAAAAAATGGTGAAGTTGTCAAGTTTTCCGGTGTTGTGTGTTATGAATCAATTTATCCATCTTTTGTTCGTGAGTTTGTGAAAAGGGGAGCTCAATTTCTTGTCGTCATTACAAATGATAGTTGGTATGGCAACACATCTGGACCGTATCAGCATTTTCAATATTCAATTTTAAGAGCAGTTGAAAATAGAAGGAGTATAGTAAGATGTGCGAATGGTGGGGTATCTGGTTTAATTGATCCATACGGTAGGGTTCAAAAGAAGACGAAGTTTTATGAAAGAACTGAAATCGTTGATGTGATAAAGTTAAACGACGAAAAGACTTTTTACACAAAACACGGGGATATAATAGTTTA
>JBKBWH010000141.1:0-4368 GCA_046289115.1 Candidatus Kryptonium sp. | reverse complement strand
ATAAAATGAAGTTAAAACTAACCTTCACTTTTATGATGCTGATTTTCATTTTAGGTTGTGCAAGGCAAACGGAGGATGAAAAGTTTTCAAAGCTTGTGGATAAGTTCATGGATGAATATTTCAAACATCATCCCGTCAGCGCAACTTGGATTGGATATCACAAATACGATAATTTGCTAGATGATTTTTCAGAAAAGGCGATACAAAAAAGGCTCGAATGGTTAAAGGATTACAAAGAGAAATTTTCGAAATTTGACCTTAAAAAACTTTCAAAAGATAACAGCATTGATTGTCGTATTCTGTTGGAGGAGATTGAAGAGAGAATTTTTAATCTTGAGGAATTGAAGGAGTATGAGTGGAATCCGTTGATTTATAACTCGGTGATAGGTGATGGTTTGATGTATTTGATAACGCAGGATTTCGCGCCGGCGGAGGAGAGATTGAAAAATGCTCTTGAAAGGGTGAAACAAATTCCAAACTTTATTGAGCAGGCGAAGAAAAATTTGAGGGATGCGCCACAAATTCATATTGAGACCGCGATAAGACAAAATAAGGGAAACATAAACATTTTAAAAAATGACTTGATTAAATTTGCAGATACTTTGAAGATATCCGATGAATTGAGATTAGAGTTAAAAAAAGCAGTTGAATCTGGGGTTAAATCGCTTGAAGAGTATGGAGAATGGCTTGAAAATGAGCTAAAGCCGAGGTCAAAGCGCGATTTCAGGCTTGGCAAGGAACTTTACTATAAAAAGATGAAACATTATTTAAAATCGAATTTAACTCCTGATGAAATCCTTCAACTTGCCGAAAGGGAAAAGGAAAAAACTCATAATGAGATGTATCAGATCGCATTGACACTTTACAAGTACTACTATGGTAAGGAACCAAAAGGTATGGATAAATTATCGGTTATAAAAGCGGTGCTTGATAAAATTGTCCTTGAACATCCGAGACCATCAGAAATTATGGATAGGATAAAGTCCGATTTAAATTATTTAACGCAGTTTATCAAAGAGAAAAATCTTTTAACACTTGATGAAAGCAAGCCCCTTGTTGTTAGAGAAACACCTGAATATCAGCGCGGTGTTTCGGTTGCATCGCTTGAGGCTCCGGGTCCATTGGAAAAAAATATGAAAACATTTTACAATGTTTCCCCAATTCCGGAGGATTGGACGCCTGAGCAGATTGAGTCATATCTTCGCGAGTATAATTATTACTCGCTTTTGGAGTTAAGCATACATGAAGCGATTCCGGGGCATTATGTTCAACTTTATTATTCGAATCGTTGTCCATCAATTGTTCGTAGTGTTTTTTGGAGTGGCACGATGGTTGAGGGTTGGGCTGTTTACGCAGAAAGATTGATGATTGAAAATGGAATTTTGAATAACGATCCCAAAATGAGGTTAATTCACTTGAAATGGTATCTTAGAGTTATAATAAATGCGATTCTTGATCATAAAATTCACGCTGGAAATATGACGCAAGGGGAAGCGTTATCCCTTATGATGAAAGAAGGATTTCAAGAGAGGGCGGAGGCGGAAGGGAAATGGAAAAGGGCATGTCTTACCTCAGCTCAACTTTCGAGCTACTTTACAGGATTTCAAGAAATAATGGCGTTGAGAGATGAGTATATGAAGTTGAAAGGAGACAAGTTTAACATTAAAGAATTTAATGAAAGTTTGCTCTCACATGGTTCACCGCCGGTAAAATATCTGCGTGAAATTTTGCTTCAGTTGTAAAAACAAAGTAGTAAGAATTTTTAATTTGCTGACATTTGAAATTTTAGGCAAAAAAATTTTTATTGAGTCGCCCATTGACCCAGCTGATAATGATAAAGCAATAGATGATGTGATAGAGAAATATTCTGTTAATGACAATCTTCCCTTTTGGATTGAGGTTTGGCCTTCAGCGATCGTTCTTTCTGAGTTTATTCTTGGCAGGGATGAGTTTGAAAATAAAAAAGTTCTCGAGCTTGGTTGTGGGCTTGGGTTGACAAGTGTTGCCCTCGGGCTAAAAAATGCTATTATTACTGCGACTGATTATGAAATGATGGCTTTGCAATATGCGAAAAGAAATTACATAAGAAACATCGGCGATGAAAAAAATGTGAAATTTGTTTATCTTGATTGGAGACATCCATTTATTTCTGAAAAATTTGATTTTGTGGTTGGTGCTGATATAATCTATGAACGCAATTTGTTTGTTGATTTGATAAATGTTTTAAAAGCCACGATGATGTTGCAATCCATTTGTTATTTAGCTGACCCAAACAGAATAACTTCGCATGAGTTCTTTGAAATTTTAAGGAACGAAAATTTTAACTTTGAAATAGTTCTAAAAAAGGAGATTGAATACAAAGGCACTAAAACGACTGTGTTAATTTACAGGATAAAAAAATTAAGTTGATTTGCATGAAGAAATCGCTTGTCTTTCTAACTGGATTTATGGGAAGTGGTAAAAGCACGATCGGTCCGTTGCTTGCACAACATCTAGGATATGATTTTCTTGATGTTGACGAATTGATTGAAGATATTGAGGGCAAAAAGATAGTTGATATATTTCGCGAAAAAGGGGAGATTTATTTTCGAAATATCGAGCGAAAAATTTTAATTGAAACGGTGTTGAAACTTTCAAAGTTTGTTGTGGCACTTGGGGGTGGCACTATAACATTTGCAGATAATCTTTATCTTGTGAAAGAATCGGGTGTTTTAGTTTATTTGATGGCAACTCCAGAAGTTTTGCTTCAAAGAATAAAACATAAAACAGACAGACCACTTTTGCTTGACCATCAAGGAAATATTTTGCCAGAGAAATTGCTTTTTGAAAGGATTTTATCGTTGTTGAAAATCAGAGAACCGTTTTATTTGCAGGCTGATATTCTTGTTTCAACGGAAAAAAGCATTGAAGAAACCATTGATGAAATTTTAAATAAACTTGAAGACAAAATTGCATAAAATCATTTTGAATTTGAAAAATACGAGATACCCGATCTACATTGGGAACGAAATTTTTAGCAAATTTCCATCTCTTTGTAAAAAACACAAGATAAAACCACATCTGGCTGTTATAACCGATAGAATCGTTTCTGAATTGTATCTGGAGGAATTTTTAAGCATTTTGAAGAAAGGTGGATTTAGCCCAGAGGTTATAATCGTAAATCCTGGGGAAACAAGTAAAAGTTTATCTACTCTTTCGGAAATTATTACGCAGTTAATTCAGATGAAATTGCGTCGGGATGAAACTATAATTGCTTTTGGTGGCGGAGTCATTGGGGATCTTGCTGGATTTGCATCAGCGGTTTATCTTCGTGGTGTGAATTTGATTCAATTCCCAACTACCCTGCTTGCAATGGTCGATAGTTCAATAGGGGGAAAAGTTGGGATTGATCATAAGCTTGGGAAAAATTTAATAGGTGCTTTTTATCATCCCATCTTCGTTTTTTCAGATACAAGTTTTTTAAAAACCTTGCCGAAGCGCGAGATCATTTGTGGACTTGGGGAAGTAGTTAAATATGGAATCATAATGGATGCAGAGATTTTTAAAATGATTGAAACAGGTTTTGAAGATGTGTTAAATTTTAATCCTAAAATTCTTCAAAGTCTCGTGTTAAGATCGGCTATGGTTAAATCTCGCATTGTTAGTAAAGATGAAAAGGAAAAAAAGTTAAGGATGATTTTAAATTTCGGTCATACGATTGGTCATGGCATAGAAGCCTCGCTTAATTATAAAAGATTAAAGCACGGTGAAGCAGTTATGCTTGGGATGATAGGGGAAAGTTTTATTTCTCTAAACAGAGGCATTTTAAGGGCGGATGAATTTGAAAGAATAAAGAAAGTTATTTTTGAAGCAGGGGTCATTTTTCCCAAAAAATTTCTTGCAAAAACCTTGATCTTAAAATATATTGGCTACGACAAGAAAATTTTATCAGAACGATTGAATATGTATTTGCCACTTAAGATCGGTAAGATGAAATTTTTTGACGATATCAACTTTGAGGAAATCAAAAGAGCCGTGGATTTTCTATTTGATCAAAACAAAATTAAATGAACCTCTTAAATGAAAAAACTTTACAGCGTTATTTTATCCATCTTTTTAATTTCGAATCTTTTCTCACAGGTTTATCCAAAGAGAGAAACTCGGGCAGTATGGCTTACAACTGTTTACGGTCTTGATTGGCCAACAGCGAAGGCGACAAGTTCAAGCGGAATTCAACAACAAAAGAACGAATTAATTCAAGTTCTTGACAATTTAAAATCTGCGAATTTTAATACGGTTATAATGCAAGTTCGTGCTCGTGGCGATTTAATTTATCCAAGCCAATATGAACCATGGGCTACTTCTTTAACTGGAACGCTTGGGCGAAAC
>JBKBWH010000140.1:0-5230 GCA_046289115.1 Candidatus Kryptonium sp. | reverse complement strand
CTAGCATTTGCGCCCTCAAAAGTTAAATCAATTGTCCATGCGTCATAAATATGAACGCTATCACCATCAACAACAGCATCCCAATTAACATCAGGTGGCAAATCTTGCACAGGTAAATACAAACCATCAAATATAATTGCATTATCAAGAGCAGGGTCATAGAAGTAAGGATAATTCTTTATCGTATCACCATTTATAGCAACAACATAATTCCCAGCTTCATCCTTTAAATCCATAAGGAGGCTAAACGGTGTATCACCCTGTTTAAATGTTAAGCGGTATTTTTTCCCTGTCGTCTTACCTGGGTCAAGGAGAGTAATCGGAATTTTGACTTCACTGTTCCCGCTTACATGTTTTGCTTCTTTGTCTGCGCTCCCAAGCGTCACACCAGAAGCTGGCTTTCCGGGTATAACAGCAACTGTATTTGTTCCTTCTTTTGGATAACTTCTGATGGCATTTTCAAGTGGTGGTATAGGTCCATCGTCATGGTCATAAGCTACAACAGCATACCAATACTCATATCCGTTGTTAACATTTCTATCAATGAAATAATGTCTTATTCCAGCGTCGCTTCCAAGGTTGAAATGTCTTCTTGTTTCCGACTCACCTTGAATTCCATTTTTCAGATCATAAATTGCAAGTGGAATCCAGCCTTGGAATTGCCCAAACGCATCAATTATAGCTTCACCCCATGTTTGTCCTCTATCAGTGCTCTTGTAAATTTTATAACCTTCAAATGCATTGTTACCCGTTAATCTATCGTTTATATGGTCAATTGTTCCATCTGGCTTATAATAAATCCCTTTTTCTGAGCGATCATCCCAATAAAGAATAACCATTCTATCACCTGCCACTGCTCTAACTGATGGCTCTGGTGGAGCTTCAGCTGCGCGATAACTGTTGTTATAAAGTAACTGACAAAGCATCGCTTTCTTAAACAAATCTCTCTTATTCCTTGCATGTATTGAAGCAAAAGTAAATGCAAGCTGTCCACCCGGCGGAAGATTAAATGGTCCAGAGCCAACGACATAAGTTATATCAGGACCGTATGAATTTGGTGTTTGTGTCCAATCACCGCGATGTGGATTAACATTATGTGGAGGCGAGACCCCCGCGGCTATTTGATCATATTCCGCTGTTTCAGTTTGAGGCGCCTCACTGTATGGAAAAACTTGAAATGTTGTTATGCCCATCGGTTGCCCTGTAGCAGGGTTAATTGGTGTTTCAAGGAACTTTAATCCAACCCAACCAACATTTGATGCTATTAATCCCTCAACTTTATCATCCCCATCCCAAAGATATGTAAAGTTCCAAAGCAATGAATCCTCGCTTGGCGAATAACCCTCAACATCTGTCCCAACTGGAATAAACGCTGCAAAATCATCTGTCCACTCATAAGACCCTTGCTCAGGACAATCAGGGTCATCGTGAATCCCCACATATACATCGTAAAGTGTATCAGTTCCAATATTCGTAACAATGAAACGGAAAATTATGAAATCCTGATTTAAAAAATCATCCCATTGTAACCCCCAAACATCAACGCGTATATCCATTGGCTTTGGTTTATTTCCAGCCTCAGGGTCGTTATCTGTAACGACAAAATAAGCTTCTCTTTTTGCAACAACTTCACCATTTAAAACCCCAGGAAAGCCAGCAGATCCAACTGGGGGTTGATTATAATTTATTTTCCTCGCATGCGCCGGAAGATCACTCAAAGAAGGCCATCTCTGTGGCCAAGATTGTGGTTTATCACTAAATGCAATTCCAATGTTATTTTTCTCATCAACATATCCTGCGTCAAATCCCGGTAAAGGTTGATATTCTTCTTCGCTAAATCTTGCAGCTCCTCTCGTTCCGCTCGCAAAAAACTTAGTATATGTCCCGTCTGGATTTTTCTTCTTCGCTCCAATAATCGGGGCCATTGTCCATCTGTAAGTTATCCCACTTCTTGCTGGAAATTCCCAACAAAGCCCCCACCTATCATAACCAAGAGTTGCTGCGTTTGAAATTCTCGCCCATACATTCCCAACATCCAAAACGGATCTCTTTCTATCCCCGGGACCAAGGGATTTTGATAATGGTTTCAACCCTTTCTGTGGAGCAAGGACCGTGTTATAATACTTTTCTTTTGTCATCCAGTTTGGATCTTCCTTGATCTGCGCAATTGCGTTAGCAAGTAACCCAGTGATGAAGAATAGAAGGATAAACATTATCACTTTTTTCATTTTCCGACTCCTGTTTTTGTTAAAAAAATTATTTAAACACACCCCACCACATTAAGTGGTGGGGAAATTTCAAAAAATTTTGAAATTAAAAGTTAAACTCTATCCCAACTTCAACATGTCTTGGAGCGCTAAACCAGTGTGGTCTATGTCTGTTTTCGGGTGAAACAGCTGGATTCGTGCTATAATCAGGTCTTCCGGAATCGTCAAAAACATTCAATACATTCTTCTTGTTCAAAAGATTTGTAATATCAGCCCAAAGCGTAGCATTCAAAAATCCAAGTTTGAATGTCTTATAAGCTCTGACATCAATATTTCCAGTCCAAGGCTGTCTTCCACTATTTATCTCACCTGTAAGATATGTCCCGCGCGCATCGGTCGGTGTATATGGGAGACCACTACCAAAATTACCAATAAAGTTTAAGCCCCAAGTGTCATAAATAACATTGAAAATGAATGAAAGTGTATGTGGCTGATCCCATGCGAGGGTGGTTGTCCTCTTAGGTGGGATATAACCTGTAACTGATGCAGTGTAAGCTTCCCAGAAATGCGTAGCCCAATTGTCAGCATTTCCTTCCGCCCTTGAATAAGTGTAATTAATTTGGAAAGCATAATGATTGCTTAATCTCTTTCTCAAAGCGAATTCAATCCCTCTTGAATTTGCATAATCAAGATTTACAATCTGAGTGTAAGTATATGGATCTCTAAAATATCTCTTCGTCGAAATGTAGTCATAAGTGTCTTTATAGAAAGCAGTTATACTCATAACAATGTCTTCACTTAAAATCACATCCGCACCAACTTCATAAGCATGAGTTGTTTCAGGTTTCAAGTTTGGATTCCCAATTCTTGGCTCATATCCCTGGGCAAGATTTGGATAAGGATAATTAGGGTTATTTTGATTAAATCTTCTATAAAGGAAAAACATATCGGGATATTGATAAAACTGTCCATATGCGAAGTGAATCTTCGCTCTGTCTGAAATCGGATGTGAAAATCCAATCCTTGGGCTTATGTGCCATTTCGGTTTAACATTTCCAACCTTCGTAATATCAGCATTTGGATCAGTTGCCTTTAAATCAATCACTTTATAAACATCGGGAGCCTTTGGATTTAAATAGTCAAAACGAATACCAATGTTTATGATAAGATCTGAAATTTCAATTTTATCTTGGATATAAGCCGCAGCCTGAACTGGTCTAAATCTGTAATAAGCAGTTTCGTAATGTCTTGTCTCCTCTGGTTGAAGAGTATCAAGATGGTCCCAATAGTTGTTAACTCCATTTATCCACCAATCATTCAAATCATATTGCTTATATTCAAACCCAAACTTAACAAAGTTATATCTGTCGATCTGGCTTGCAAAACTTGCTGAAAATGTATTTGTCAATACAAAATAATGCTGAACATAATCATCCATTGAAATCGCCATAAGATCAACTTTGTCAAATCCGGCCTGCCGTAACCTCTCAATAAGTTCAGGAGTTAGTCTCGTCCCCTTCTTAATTGTATCACCATTAATCACATAATCACGATAAAGTGGGAATCCCATTCTCAAAGCATCCTTCAACCATAGAGTTACTCTGTAAGGACCTCCAAACTCATAATTAGATGTTGAGTCAAACAAATTATTTCCTCTTACTGGGGTAAATATCCTTGAAAAGTCACCTTTCAATTCCTCTTCATAAATGTAGAATTTATATCTTGTGTTAAATTGCGAAAACTTGATCTCATAATATGTATTTCCGCTCAATGCATGTGTTAAGTGCGCTGTATAAAGTGTGCTTGTTCTATAATTTGTTCCCTGAAACTCAGGAAGACTTGGATCTTGCATCTTCAGAAGATACTGATACTTAAAGTAATGATCATAGCCTTTGTTCTTTCTATCTGTTATAGCATAACCAAGACGAAGCTTCAAGTTCTCAAAGAATTTCAACGCAACTTTTGCATTACCTCTAACTCTACTATCAAAAAGTCCGAGATTCTCATAATTGTGCTGGACTACTCTTCCACCCGGTGTTTTATAAGTTGGGCCTGCAAACCTATTTAAATAAGTTCTTGTAAATGACCTATCGCCGCTTACAAAAAATGTTGCTAAATCCCTGCCCGGAATTACTGGACCACTTAGTGCAAATTCCCCTCTAAAAGTTCCCCAATCATTATCTTTCCATCCAATCTTTCCAAATTGATCGGTTCCAAACCTTAAATTTCCAGAAAATTTCGGTCCCCCTTCCTGAGTTACAATATTAACAATAGCTGATTGTGCTTGACCATACTCAGCATTGAAAGCTCCTGACATAATCGAAACAGATGCGATTCCAAGCCGTGAGACATCAAGAGCTGAACCACCATAAAGCAAATCATCAACCCTTATGCCGTCAACAACATAACTTACTTCTGTTGTCCTTCCACCTCTGACATGTATACCGTTATCGCCCCCATTATTTGATTCAACAACGCCTGGGGCAAGCGTCATAACTTCTTGATAAGAATTAACAGGGATGGATTGAATCTCTTGCGCAGTTACAGCAGTAACTGTTGAAGTAGCATCCTTTTGGATCAACTTCCTCTCCGCCGTTACGACAACTTCTTCGAGTTGAATCGTCTCACTCGGAAGTTCAAAGTTAACCTCCGTTGTAAAATCAGGCAAAACCCTTACGCCCTTTATGGTAACCGACCTGTAGCCTACGAAAGAAGCCCTCATATCATATGTCCCAACGGGAACATTAACAATAATATACTCACCCTTTAAGTCGGTAGCAGCCCCGTACGCTGTTCCAACAAGAACAACATTTACCCCAGGCAATGGCTCCTTCGTCTCCTTGTCAATTACTTTACCCCTAATCTTACCAGTCTCACCAGCAAATATAACCCCAACTGTCAAGACTAAAAATAAAAGTATCCTTTTAAACATAACTACCTCCATATTAAATTTTGGTTTTTCTCTTTTTGAAGAACTCGATTAACTGCCGTTGCTATATATAATATGAAAATCAAAATTTGTC
>JBKBWH010000013.1:0-19018 GCA_046289115.1 Candidatus Kryptonium sp. | reverse complement strand
GCAGTAAATCATAGAAGTGAAATTCTTTTTGATTTCTACAAGTTTAGACAAACAGCGCTTGAAGAAGCAAAAAGGGAACAATATAAACAATTTGTTATCGTGCCTGATAAGGATAAAGAGAAAACCTCAAGATTTATCGAACTTTGTTTAAAGCACGGCATTGAAGTTTATGAAGCTAAGGAATCATTCACAAGCGCATCTGTTAAAAGTTATTTTGATAAGACAACAACTAAAAAAACATTTAACAAAGGTGTTTTTATAATTCCAATGTATCAACCCCAGAAACGTCTTTTGAAAACTCTATTTGAACCCGACCCACAAATAGAGCCAGAATTTTTAAAAGAAGCAAGATTTGCTTACGAATACAATAAAAAACTCGGGAAAAATGCTCGTCGTCTTCCACTTGGATTTTACGATGTCACTGCATGGAGTTTGCCAATCACATGGGGAATTGAGTGTTATCTAACTGAAGACGAGGCGAAAGTTAAAGTTGAGAGAGTAGACCAAAAACCTGAATTTAACTTTTATATTCCAAATGATACACCAAAATATGCTTATGTGTTTAAGTATGATACAGATGCCTCAGCGAAAATGCTGGCTAAGCTTTTAGCTTATGATTTTAAAGTTGCGGTTGCGGGAAGACATTTTTATGGTGAAACAGGAGAATTTTTCCCCAGGGGTACAATGATAGTTCGTGTTGAGAGGAATAGACATATCAAAGACTTTCACCAAAAGATAAAAGCATTTGCAAAGGAGTTCAGCGTGGAACTTTACATTGCAAATACTGCATACACAGAGCGAGGAATTGATCTTGGTTCAAATTGGGTGATCGAACTAAAGAAACCCAAAATAGCGGTCTTAACAGAGGAACCGGTGTCCCAAGCATCTTACGGGGCAATATGGTATCTTTTTGAGAGGGTTTATGAATATAATTTTACACCGATACGATGGGATTATTTTTCAAATGTCAACCTTTATCGCTACAATGTTTTGATAATTCCAGACGCAAATGCAAATCAATTGAAAAAATTACTTGGAGACGATGGTGTTAAAAAATTAAAAGAGTGGATTTCAAATGGTGGCATTTTAGTTACATTAAAAAATGCTTCTGTTTTCCTAACCCTGAAAGGAGTTGAACTTACAACCGCAAGACTTCTTGGTGAGGGTTCCCCTGAAGAAGATGAATATGAGGAAAAACCTGGAGAGGTAAAAGACACCGTCAAAGCAAAAGGGAAAAAAGTTGCCGAAAGGATTGAGTTTACACCTGGAGCAATTATGCGTGTTAAACTTGACACTTTACATTTCCTATCGCTCGGTTACGGAGATGAAATTGCTGTTCATATCTATTCAAATTTAATTTTTGAAAAATCGAAAGATGGGGCAAACCCTGGGGTTTTCGCGGATAAAGATGTTCGCATAAGTGGTTTTGTTTGGGAGGATATGGAGAAGAAATTTCCGGGCAAAGCGTATTTAATTGAAGAACCTGTTGGGCGCGGGAAAGTTATAATGTTTGCAGATGACCCCAATTTTCGACTCTACTGGCAAAGTTTGAATCGCTTGTTCCTAAACGCTGTCTTTCTTTCACCAAGTTTTTGAATTTTAGCGTCAATTGTTTATATTTTTTTAAAAAAGGCGGATTTTCTTCCGCCTTTTTAAGTTAAAAAACTTAAAATTTATCACACATGTCGCATATCGGGGAAAATAGTGGGGCGGTGCAGAAAAATCCTGCAAACTTAAAGCGGGGGTATCTTTATGCGGTTAAAAATTACACTTTTCCCTCAGTCCATTCCTACAGCCATTCCAGTAAATTACAATTATCTCGTGTATGCGGAGATAAGGAACAAGATAAAAAGACATAGCGATGTATTTAAAAGCGACAAAAGATTGAAAAATCTTGGTATTTTTAAAGAAAGATTTAGAGTCTTCACATTTTCATTTCTTCGCTTTAAGAATTTTTTGATAGAAAATGATGAAGTGAAATTAGCAAATCCTGAGGAGTTTAATTTTTTCATCGCATCGCCCTTTAGTTCATTTATTGAAGGGCTAACTCTTGCATTTTTAAGGGATGGAAATTTCAAAGTTGGGGATGCTAACTTTGTGGTTAAATCGGTTGCGAAAATTGAGCCACCAAAGTTTACTGATGAAATGAAACTTCGGCTTCTGTCCCCTATTGCTGTTGTTAAAAGTAAAGCCAAGAGGGAAATTTTTATGACGCCAGATGAAACTGGCTATTTTGACAAAATAAAAGAAGATCTGATAAGAAAGTATAATTTTCTATATGGCGAAAAGATCAAATCAGTTGATTTTGAGATGCAATTCGATAATGAATATATAAATTCAAGGGGCGGTAAATTTTCAAAGTTAATCAAATTTGGAGAAGTGAACATAAAATGTTTCCTTGCTCCGTTTGTAATAAAAACAGATCCGAGGCTAATTGAAGTGGGGTATGAATGGGGGTTTGGGCACAAAAATCATTTTGGCTTCGGGATGGCTGTGGTTTCGGAGCATGATTAATTTGACTTTTAAGACAGAAAAGATTATATTTACATCGTGGATATATGATATCCAAAATTAAAAATTGAACTTTTAATTAAGATGATAATATCTAAAACGCTTGATTATGCGGTGAGGACTTTGACATATCTTGGTAAAAGGCAGAGTGGTAGAACGGTTTTGATGAGGGAGATATCGGAAAGTCAAAGGATACCATTGAGCTACTTAGCCAAGGTTATGCGACAGCTTGTGAAGGCTGGGATAGTTTTTTCTGAATATGGGCCAAATGGCGGATATTCTTTGAAAAAGACGCCTTCGGAGATAACCCTGAGACAAGTTTATGAAGCGGTTGAAGGGGAATTGAAGATGGTTGAATGTTTTGATGTCTCTGGGATAAGTTGTGTTTTTACTTCTTGCTGTGGTCAAGCAGATGTATGGCAAGAGGTTGAGAAAAAATTATTGGATATTCTTGGTAGTATAACAATTCAAGATATAATTGCGCGCGAGTGCGTGTATCCTGAAAAGCTTCTATTTACAAACAAATCGGAGAACAAACATGCCAACTCTTGAAGTTAGGGACTTATATGTGAGCGTTGACGGAAAAGAAATTTTAAAAGGTCTTAATTTCACTGTTAATAGAGGTGAAATTCATGCATTGATGGGTCCGAATGGCTCTGGGAAAAGCACCCTGGCTTATACGATAATGGGGCACCCGAAGTATAAGATTGAATCCGGGGATATTTTATTTGAAGGCAAAAGCATACTTGAGATGAAACCTGATGAAAGGGCAAAGCTTGGGTTATTTCTTGCGTTTCAGTATCCGGTTGAGGTCCCAGGGGTTACTCTTTTTAACTTTTTGTGGAAGGCGATACAATCGAATAATCTTGATTCAACATCGCCTCGCGCATTGAAGTTGCCCAAATCGGTGATTGACTATAAAAAGGAGTTGATAGACAGAATAAAAAATTTGAATATGAGTGAAATTTTTATTTACAGACCCATTGGTGTTGGATTTTCAGGTGGTGAGAAGAAAAGGATGGAAATTTTGCAGATGGCGATGTTGAAGCCGACAATTGCTTTTCTTGATGAGCCTGATTCGGGACTTGACATCGATTCTTTGAAAACCGTTGCTGATGTTGTGAATTCAATTCGCAGTCAAGAACTTGGTATAGTTGTGATAACTCACTATCAAAGGATTCTGAATTATATTAAGCCAGATTTTGTACATATAATGCTTGATGGTAGGATTGTTAAGTCGGGCGGTCCTGAAATAGTTGAGAAGCTTGAACAGGAAGGTTATGCTTGGATTAGAGAAACATCGGCGGAATCAGCGGATTAAAAAAATTAAAAGGAGGAAAGCATTATGCAAGCTACTAAGAAGAAAATAGATATAGATTACACAAAATATGACTTCAAAGACGAAATAAAATATGTATATCAATCGAAGCGCGGGTTAAGCAGAGAGGTTGTGGAGGAAATTTCATACTGGAAGAATGAGCCTGATTGGATGCGACAGTTTAGATTGCATTCGCTTGAGGTCTTTCTTAAAAAGCCGATGCCGACATGGGGTGCAGATCTATCTGAGATAAATTTTGATGAGTATATCTACTACCTTAGGCCAACGGATAAAAAAAGTAAATCTTGGGATGAGGTTCCTGAAAAAATAAGACAGACATTCGAACGGCTTGGGATACCCGAAGCTGAGAGAAAATTTCTCGCTGGCGTTGGGGCTCAGTATGAAAGCGAGGTTGTGTATCATAGTTTAAGGGAAGATCTGATGAAGAAGGGAGTAATTTTTGTAGATATGGATACCGCTGTTAGGGAATATCCCGAGATAGTGAAAAAATATTTTAGCACGGTTATACCGCCGGAGGATAATAAATTTGCAGCTCTTAACAGTGCAGTTTGGAGCGGCGGTAGTTTTGTTTATGTTCCGAAAGGTGTTAAGGTTGATTTTCCGCTTCAAGCGTATTTTAGGATAAACGCGGAAGGCGTTGGTCAATTTGAAAGGACACTTATAATAGCCGAAGAAGGTGCGAGCGTGCACTATATAGAAGGTTGTACTGCACCGGTATATAGTGAGAATTCACTTCACAGTGCTGTCGTTGAGATCATCGCTCTTCCAGGTTCACATGTTAGATATACAACCGTTCAGAATTGGTCGAAAAATGTTTATAATCTTGTTACGAAGAGAGCGGTTGCATATGAGGGCGCTTTCGTTGAGTGGGTTGATGGTAATTTGGGGAGCAAGGTAACTATGAAATATCCCGCAGTTTATCTTCTTGGCAAAGGGGCGAAAGCTGAGATTTTGTCAATAGCTTATGCGGGTGCTGGTCAACATCAGGATACGGGTGCCAAGGTAATTCATGTTGCACCGTATACGACAAGTAATATCGTTTCGAAATCGATAAGCAAAGATGGTGGCAGGACAAGTTACAGAGGTCTTGTTAAGGTGCAGAAGGGAGCGATTGGAGTTAAATCAACGGTTAGATGTGATGCTTTAATGCTTGATGAATTTTCAAGGTCAGATACTTATCCATATATGGAAATAGATGAGGAACTTGTAAGCATTGGGCATGAGGCGACCGTTGGGAAGATAAGTGAAGATCAACTTTTCTACCTTATGAGCAGAGGATTAAGTGAGAGTGAAGCGTTGACTTTGGTTGTTCTCGGTTTTATTGAGCCGTTTGCGAAGGAATTGCCGCTTGATTATGCAATTGAACTTAACAAACTTATAAAGCTTGAAATGGAAGGGGCGATCGGTTAAATAAAAATTTACAGGAGGTGAAATCAAATGCCACTTTTTATAGTTCAACATAGACACGAGTCGAACAATTGCCCGGCAAAAAATCCTGAGCTTGGGCAAATGCTTTTAAAACATTTAGCATCTGCAAAAGATTACAAAATTGAAATTAGATCTGAAGGCGTCGTGGACGGTTCTCACAGATTATTTCTTTTCATTGAATCTGAAAGCCGTGAAAATGTTGAAAACTTTATGAAGCCATTTTCGCAGTTTGGTGAGGTGGAAATTTTGTCTGCCTCGCTTTGTGAATCCGTCATTGAAAGAGGCGGTTGTTAATTTATTCGAATTTTTTTAACTTTAACACGAAAACTAATTCCTTAGGAGATAGATCTATGTCTGAAATTGTGATGCCGAATTGTTTGTCCCCAGAAGCGATAGACAAGCTTTCAGCTCAAAGAAAGGAACCTTTGTGGCTTTTAGAAAAACGAAATCAAGCTCTTGAAATCTTTGATAATTTAAACCTTCCGGAATCAAAGTATACAAGGGTAAAGGGTTTTAAACCCGAAGTTTTAAATCCGTCTCTTCCTGGGAATCCTGACAAAGTTCTTTTCGATGTAGGAAAACTCAGCATTTTCGTTGTCCAGGCAAATTCATCATCGAGATATAGAGTTTCGCCGAAGTATCGCGATAAGATCGTTTTGATGTCACTTCAAGAGGCTCTTGTCAATGGTTATGGTGATTTGGTGAGAGAAAAAATTTTTACAAAGTTTAAATACGACCAAAATAAATTTACGGCTTTACATCTCGCCCTGTTGAATTCCGGCATTTTTATCTATGTTCGTGATAATGTTGAGATAGATGAACCAATTTACATTGTGAACGAGGTTCAATCTGAAAATGCTGGGATTTTCTCGCATAATTTGATAATCGTTGGAGAGAATTCGCACGTGACCATTGTTGAAGAGAATCATTGTTGTCTTGGGGATGAATATGCGGTCGTGACCAATGTAAGCGAGATATTCGGTGGTGAGGGTAGCAATGTTAACTTCATTAGCATAAATAATCTTGGCTATGGAATTTATAATTACATTGAGAGAATTTTCACACCTGAGAAAGATGCGAAAATTAATTTCATCGGGAACTGGCTTGGTGGAAGGTTGACAATTTCAAAACATTTGGCATTTCTTGAAAAGTCGGGTTCTGAGTTGAGAGATGTTCAAATTGTTTTTGCCAGCGGTGTTCAACATTTTGATTTGACAAGTCATACTCAACATTTAAGTCCATACACGAAAAGCAATGCTGTGATGCGTGGTGTTGCGAAAGATAAGGCAAGGATGGTTTTTTATGGGCTCGTTGATATTGGAAAGGATGCCCATGATTCAGATTCTTTTCTAAGCGAACATGCGATGCTTTTAAATCCCGGTGCAAGAGCAAATGCTATCCCATCTCTTCAAATTAAAAATGCAAATGTCAAAGCCGGACATGGTGCAACGGTTGGACAAATTGATGAGGAACAGATTTTTTACCTTATGACTCGGGGTTTAAGTGAAAGCGAGGCAAGGAAAACAATCGTTGAGGGATTTTTATTGCCGGCGTTTGATGAGATAAGGATTGATTTCGTTCGAGAAAGGATTCAGGAAATGATCCATCAAAAATGGAACATGTAAAAATAAATTTTAAGGGATGAATGGACGAACTTCAAATGGAAATTTTGCTCGACCATTATAATAATCCAAGGAACTATGGACACCTTGAAAACCCCGACATAGTTCATGAAGAGGGTAATCCATCTTGTGGTGATCAAATTAGAATTGAAATTAAACTTGAGGGCAACAAAATATCGGACATTAAATTTACTGGGAAAGGTTGTACAATAAGTCAGGCTTCGGCTTCGATCCTTACCGAGGTTGTGAAGGGAAAGGCACTTGAAGAGGTTAAAAATTTTGGCAAAGAAGATATGCTTAATGCCCTTGGTATACCGATTAGTCCGATAAGATTAAAATGCGCACTTCTTGCTTTAAAAGTTTTAAAAGCAGGAATTTATGGAATCAACACTTGGCCAGGGGAAGAAGATTGAAAACAAATTTTGATATTTTATGATGGTGGTTGAAGGATACATAGAGATTGCAAGCGTGGACGAGATCAAAAGCGGTGAACTTAAGGTTTTTGAGGTAAACGGTGAATCGATAATTTTGATAAATCTAAATGGTGAATTTTTTGCTTATAAAAATCAATGCTCCCATATGGAGCTTGAATTAAGTGACGCAGAAATTACAGGAGAAATTTTAACCTGCCCATGGCATGGAGCTCAGTTTAACATAAGAACTGGCGATGTTGTCAGGCTTCCGGCTTCTGAACCACTTGAAAGGTATGAGGTGAAAATACAAGATGGCAAGATTTTTATAAAAATTTAGGAATAAAAAGCTATGCAAGGACAAAATCAAGAAATTTTAACAAGTAAAATTGATATTGAAAAAATAAGAAGCGACTTCCCGATTTTAAATCGTCTTGTCAATGGCTATCCAATTGCTTACCTTGATAATGCAGCAACTACGCAAAGACCAAAGCAAGTGATTGATGCGGTTAAAAATTTTTATGAGAAAATGAATGCTAACATTCACAGGGCAGTTCATACTTTAAGTTATGAGGCGACCCTTGCTTATGAAGAAGCGCATAAGAAAGTTGCAAAGTTTATCAATGCGAACTCATGGCGTGAGATAGTCTTCACAAGGAATGCGACTGAGGCTGTTAATTTAGTCGCTTATGCGTGGGGGTTGACAAATTTAAAGGAAGGTGACGAGGTAATAGTTACAATTATGGAGCATCATTCAAACATCGTCCCTTGGCAGTGGCTCAGGAAATTTAAGGGCGTGGTTTTAAAATTTGTTGATATCGCAGATGATGGCCATCTCAAGATTGAGGAATTTGAAAGGTTGATAACGGAAAAAACAAAACTTGTGGGGGTTGTCCACGCTTCAAATGTTTTAGGGACTATTAATCCTGTTAAGGAGATAACTCAAATTGCAAAGTCGAAAGGATGTTATGTTTTAATTGACGGGGCTCAGTCAACGCCACATATCAAAATTGATGTTCAGGACATAGGTTGTGATTTCTTTGTGGCATCAGGGCACAAGATGCTTGGACCGACGGGGATAGGCTTCCTTTATGCTCGTCGTGAAATTCTTGAAAGTATGGAGCCGTTTCTTTACGGTGGTGATATGATAAGCACTGTCACAAAGGAAGGCGCAACTTGGAATGAACTGCCCTGGAAGTTTGAAGCTGGAACGCCAAATGTTGCTGGTGGAATTGGACTTGGTGTTGCTGTTGATTATCTGCAAAATATCGGGATGGATAAAGTTTTTGAGCATGAAAAAGAGCTGCTAAATTATGCCTTTGAAAAAATGAGCGAGATTCCCGGGATTGAAATTTATGGACCAAGAGAAAATCGGCTTGGTGTTATCTCGTTTAACATTCGTGGAATCCATCCACATGATGTCGCTGGAGTTCTTGACCAGCATGGCATAGCTGTTCGGTCTGGAAATCATTGCACGCAACCGTTACTTACACGGCTTGGGGTTGAGAACACTGTCAGGGCAAGTTTTTACATCTACAACACATTTGAGGAAATTGATAGATTTGTTGAAGCGTTGAAAAAAGTAATTAAAATTTTTAAAAGGTGAAATTATGGCCTTGCGCTTCCCAATATATCTTGATAACCATGCGACGACACCCCTTGATCCAAGGGTTCTTGAAGCGATGCTTCCTTATTTTACTGAGAAATTTGGCAATTCCGCGAGTCGTCAACATCAATTCGGATGGGAAGCTGAGGCGGCTGTGGAACTTGCCCGAAAGCAAATAGCGAATCTTATCAATGCAAATCCCAAGGAAATTATTTTTACGAGTGGAGCGACTGAATCAATAAATTTGGCGTTGAAGGGGATTGCACTTGCTTATTCTGAGAAGGGGAAGCATATAATCACCACTCAAATTGAGCATAAAGCGACGCTTGACACATGTAAACGGCTTGAAAAATTCGGATTTAAAGTTGATTATGTCCCTGTTGATAAATATGGGCTTGTTGATCCAGACGAGATTAAAAAAAGAATTACACCTGAAACAATTCTTGTTAGCATTATATTTGCAAACAATGAAATTGGGACGATTGAACCAATTGAAGAGATTGGGGAGATATGTTTGGAGTTTGATGTTCTATTTCATGTTGATGCTGCACAGGCGTTGGGCAAAATACCAATTGATGTTCAAAAATTGGGCATTGACCTTATGTCGATGTCCGCACATAAACTCTATGGTCCGAAGGGCGTCGGAGCTTTGTTCATAAAGAAGAAAATGCCGAAAATAAAAATTGTGCCGATTATTGACGGGGGTGGTCATGAAGGTGGTTTAAGGTCTGGCACTTTGAATGTTCCTGGAATTGTTGGCTTTGGGAAGGCGTGCGAGATCGCAGGGCTTGAAATGAGCGAGGAATCCGAAAGAATTAAAAAACTTCGTGATAAACTTCAAAATGGAATCATGAGTTCTCTTGAAGATGTCTATTTAAATGGTCATCCCACTCAAAGGTTGCCAAACAATTTAAATTTAAGCTTTGATGGGGTTGAGAGTGAAGCGATACTTATGGGGATGAGGGAGATAGCGGTGTCGACTGGTTCTGCTTGTTCTTCTGCTTCGGTTGAGAAATCGCATGTTTTAAAGGCAATTGGATTAAGCGATGACCTCATCGCTGGCGCGATAAGATTTGGGGTTGGAAGATTTAACACGGAGGAGGAGATTGATTACACAATAAATCGAGTTGTTGAAGTTGTCGAACATTTGCGAAAAATCTCGCCAAAGTATAAATTAAAGAAAGAAATGTCAAAAACTTAAAACAAACCTTGCGTTGACTGATGAGAGAGATGAAAGAGCTTCAAACTCTCAAGGACAACTGGGAAGAATTTTTAAAATTTATGAAAGAACATTATCCGCTCTATCATCTTTCAAATGTTTTTGTCAGGGATATTGAGTATGCGATTAAAAATTATTTTTTGAATAAGGGAAAGAAGATAAGTTTTGCAGAAGCTGAATACCTTGCACAAAGATTTGCTGAGTTTCTGGTGGAGAAAGGAATTTTCAAAACTGTGAAGAATGAATTTAACAGGGTGTGGACTCTAAATTATCCGGAGTTTAAGAAGCAAGGCGTTAAAGAGACAGAAAAATAAAAACTAATTTGAGGAGTTAAATGAGCCAGATAAACTGGGAGCAAACCGAAAAGATAAAAATTACCGATAGAGCAGCGAAGGAAATAAAACAAATCATTGAGGATAATAACATCCCCAGTGAATATGTTTTGAGGATAGGAATAAAAGCGGGTGGTTGTTCTGGATTTTCGTATATTTTGCTTTTTGATCAGGTAAAAGAAAACGATGTGGTTTTTCTTTCAAACGAGATAAAGGTTGCGATTGATCCGAAAAGTTTATTTTATCTTGAGGGGACGGAGCTTGACTTTGTTGATAGCTTAATGGGGCGCGGTTTTGTTTTTCATAATCCAAACGCAACAAGAAGTTGCGGTTGCGGTCATTCATTCTCAGTGTAAAATAAATTCATAGGTATTTTTATGCTTACGCGGAGAAAATTTTTGAAAGGGGTTGGTTTAACTTTTCTGTCACTTCCATTTGTTAAGTTTTCAAACTTATTTTCACAAATAAAACAAAAAAAGGAGATAGTGATGCCTTACGAAGCCAAGAACTTTGATCATCTTCTTGGGACGCCTGGTTTCAGTGACCAGCTTTTAAAGAATCATTTTACTTTGTATCAAGGTTATGTGACGAATACAAACAAGCTTGCAGATATACTCGCGCAGATGGTTAAAGAAGGCAAGACCGGGACCCCCGAATATGCCGAGTTAAAGAGAAGGTTCGGATGGGAGTTCAATGGGATGCGCCTTCATGAATACTATTTTGGAAACATGATAAAGGGTGGGAAAGAACTTGACAAAGGTTCAGCTCTTTATAAAAAATTGGCGGAAGATTTCGGCTCATATGAGAATTGGGAGAAGGATTTCAAGTCGTCGGGAGCGATGAGGGGAATCGGTTGGGTTGTGCTCTATCTCGATCCAATCGTGAACAGATTGTTTAACACTTGGATAAACGAGCACGACCTTGGTCATCTTGCCGGCTCAATTCCTCTTTTAATTATGGATGTCTTTGAACACGCTTATATGATCGATTATGGATTGAAAAAAGCTGATTACATTGAAGCATTTTTCAAAGCAATTGATTGGTCCGTGGTTGTCAATAGATTTAATAACGCACCAAAAGTAACACTATAAAAAATTTAGTTGGGGATGGGCACAGACCATCCCCTGTTTTTAAAGGTGAGCAAAGTCAATATCTGCGTTGTCAAGATTGGTGAAGTTGAAGATTTTGTTATTTCAACTTTGCGAAGTGGTTTGAAAATTAATTTTGGATGGGGAATTAAATTAATTGGGGCTCTTGAAATCCCGGCTCAAAGCTATAATCACCTTCGAAAGCAGTTCCACTCTACGACCATACTTCGTCACATAAAAAATCAAATTAAAACCGATGATTGTTTTATGGTTCTTGGTGTCGCTTCGGTTGATTTATATGTTGAAGGTTTGAATTTTGTCTTTGGTGAGGCGAGACCACTCGATAAGATTTGCATAATTTCAGTTTATAGATTAAGGCCGGAATTTTATAACGATAAACCAAATATGAAAATTTTTGAGCGAAGAATTTTGACAGAGGCGGTTCATGAAATTGGACATTTATTTAACCTAAGACATTGTTCAAACCCTAATTGCGTTATGTTTTTCTCAAATTCAATATTTGACACGGATAGGAAAGGTTTTTTATTTTGCAGTAAATGCCAAAGCAAATTGGGAATTTTAAAATGAAGTATCTACACGAAAAGCATTTTACAATTGAGGAAGCAAAGAGCCTTGTGGAGCAGATAAAACCGCTTGTCGCACGGATGATTGAGCTTAAACGGATTCTTGATTTGAAAAGTTATGATATTTATCAGCATAGATATTTCACCGGCTCACCGAACGGGGAAAAGACCTATCCATCTGAGGTAGAAGAGCTTATCGGTTTAATTGAAAAAATTGAAAATATGGGAGCGCTTGTCAAAGGGATCGAACAAGGTCTCATTGATTTCCCACACGTTCGCCGAGACGGTCAGGAGGTTTATCTTTGTTGGATGTATGGAGAAAGCTCGATCAATTACTGGCACATGATAAACGAAGGTTTCATAGGTAGGAAACCAATCGAGGAAATCTAAACTTTTGCAAGCTTATGTAGCGTTGACAAATTCATTATGTCAAGTTCATCGTTATATCCCTTGGGGGTTTCAATGATTTTTGGTATGTCTCTAAATTTTGGATTCTGCATTATAAAACGAAATGCGCTTTTCCCGATCTTGCCTTTCCCTATGTGAAAATGTCTATCAACTCGTGAATTTAGCTCGCGTTTGGAGTCATTAAGATGCAACACTTTTATTTTATCAATGCCGATTATCTCATCAAATTCCTTGAAGACAAGTTCACATCCCCTTTCGGTTCTTATATCATAACCAGCTGAGAAGATATGGCAGGTATCAACGCAAACCCCAATGCGATTTTTATCCTCGATGAGATCAATTAGCTTTCTAATTTGTTCAAATTTATATCCTATCACTGTGCCTTGCCCAGCGGTTAATTCAATAACTGTTAAGGTCTTAAAGTTTGGCGTTTTTTCATGGATTAGATTTAATGATTCAGCCGTTTTTTTAATTCCGTAATCTTCACCTTTTCCAAGGTGAGCTCCGGGATGGAAGATAAGACACATTGCACCTATGCTTTCACATCTTTTCAACTCTTGGATAAAGGAATCTCGCGACTTTTTGAGTATTTCTTTATCGGTTGCGCATAAATTTATAAGATAGGAACTATGAACGACGACGGGATATATTTGAAATTTTTTAAGTTCAAGATTAAACCTTTCTATTTCGTCTTTGTTTAGCCTTCTTACCCTCCATTGAGCGTTGCTTTTTGTAAATATCTGAATCGTTTCACATCCAATTTTCCAAGCCCTTAAAACAGATTTATCCAAACCACCACTTATTGAGACGTGCGCACCGATGTTTAATCTTTCAGTTTTTCTCATCTCTTCTTAAGTATAAAGTAAAGCCCAAGAATTATCAAAAGAACCGGCCAAAATTTTTCAAAATTTTCCCAGAATTCAAATGAGTATATTACTCCGATATCGGTTAGCAGAAACAAAGTTCCAATCCCTATCAACATCACCGCAGGCAGAAGAAGAGCATAATCCTTGGGGCGATTAACAAATGACATCAGGAAGGATAAGCCGGTTACAATCAAAACCACTGGCCAGAAGAAATGTATTTCGGGATTAAGCAGTTCAAATGAATCAATGAAAAGATAAATTCCGAAGAAGAAAAATATCGAGCCCCAAAAGACTTTTCTATTTGAGTTTAACCCAAAGCCGGAATACCCAAGGTAAGCTCCATAGACTACAAGTATTGTGGAAATGATTTTTTTCAAGTTTAGGTGTAAAGCCCCAAGTTTATTAAGCAGAATTATTAACCCAACGATGATAAGAATAATTCCAAATATCAGCCCAGTTTTTCCATTTTTCTGTGTATTTGAAGGCATTGTATAACTGAACTATGTTTTTGTCATAATAGTTTTACTTATCAAATCTTCGAAAGTTTCACGCTTTCGTATAAGATAATAATTTTGGCCGTCAATTAGAACTTCAGGGGGTCGAAGTCTGGAGTTATAGTTTGAGCTTGAGACAAACCCATAAGCCCCAGCTGTCATAACTGCGATATAGTCCCCTCTTGAGACAGAGGGAATTTTTCTATCCTTGGCGATAAAATCGCTTGTCTCGCAAACTGGACCGACGATATCTGCTGTCTCTATTTTTTGGGTTTTAATCTCCACCGGGACAATTTGATGATATGCGTTGTAAAGAGCTGGTCTTATAAGTTCAGTCATTGAAATGTCTGTGATGATGAAATTTTTTGCGCCAGTTTTTTTGGTGTAGATAACTTTGCCAACGATTATTCCAGCATCTGCAATTATAAATCTTCCGGGTTCAAAGATGAGTTCGCATCCAGTTTTTTTGAGTATTGGTAAAACTTCATTAGCGAAAACCTCGGGTTTTAATTCCTTATCATCGTTTTCTTCAAATGGCAGGTTCTCGTTAACTATCACATTTTTATACTTTACCCCTAATCCACCGCCAAAGTCAATGTGTGAAATTTTTACTCCATTTTTTTCGAGTTTTTCAATGTATTGTAAAATAAATTTTGCGGTTTCAACAAACGGTTCAACATCAACGATTTGTGAACCGATATGTGTATGTATCCCAAGAAGTTCAATATGTGGTAAATTTAAAGATTTTTTAAAGACATCAATTGCTTCGGCTGGGTCAATGCCAAATTTGCTCGTTTTTATTCCGGTTGAGATATATGGATGGGTTCCGGCGTCAATGTCAGGGTTTATGCGTATTAAAATTTTGGCAGTTTTATTTAGGTTTTTAGCGATTTCATTGACCACAAGGAGTTCTTGCGGGGATTCGATGTTGATTGAAAAAATTTCGTTTTCAATTGCAAACTTTATTTCATCGTCGTATTTTCCAACCCCTGCAAATGATATCTTTTCGGGTTTAAATCCAGAATTTATAGCGATGTAAATTTCTCCAGCTGAAACGGTATCAGCCCCAGCCCCAAGTTGATTTAAGATTTTAAGTATTGATGGGTTTGAGTTTGCTTTGAGTGCATATAAAATTTTTGCATTGGGCAGAGAATCTTGCAGTGATTTAAAATTTTCGGTTATTTGAGCTTTGCTATAGATGTATACCGGGGTTCCGAATTCCTCTGCGATTTTTCTAACCGGGGTTCCTTCGCAATAAAGCTCGTTATGTTTGTAGTAAAAGTGAGGCAATTTTTGCACTTTTTTCAAAAAAGTAACTCTATTTGATGAAATTTTCAATAAAAAGTAAGGGAAAATGGGAGGGGGTTGAAAATTACTTGCTTTATTTCGGTAGCGGAATTATATTTATTTGGCTCTTTAAAAATTTGTAAAATCCAAGAGAATGGCTAAGCAAAAAAACCAATTTATCTGTCAGAATTGTGGCTACATTTCGCTCAAATGGATGGGGAGATGTCCCGAATGCAACGAATGGAATACAATGGTTGAGGAAATAGTAATGCCCGAGGATAAGGTTCAGGAACAAATTTCGCTTTTGAAACAGCCTGCCATAGCTGTTGATATTGATAAGGTTGAGCTTAAAGAAGATGAGCGAATAAAGACTGGGATAAATGAGCTTGACCGTGTCCTTGGTGGAGGGATTGTTCCTGGGTCTGTGGTTTTGGTAGCTGGAGACCCTGGGGTTGGTAAATCAACCCTGATGACGCAAATTGTGCCAGGATTAAAAGGTAAAAAAATTCTCTATGTCACGGGGGAGGAGTCAATAAAACAGCTTAAACTTAGGACTGAAAGATTAAATTTCCCGAAGTCTTTTCAATCGAAAAACTTTCTTGTTCTCGCTGAGACAAATTTAAACTTGATTATAAATGTTATAGAGGAAACCAATCCTGATATAATCATCATTGATTCAATTCAAACGATGTATAGGCCTGAGATTGAAAGTTCGCCTGGGAGTGTTAGTCAAGTTCGCGAATGTGCTTCTCTTCTTATGCAGATTGCAAAAAATACGGGTAAATCTATTCTTTTAGTTGGGCATGTGACGAAAGATGGATTGATAGCAGGCCCGAAAGTTTTGGAGCATATGGTTGATACCGTTCTGCAATTTGAGGGGGAAAGACATCAATCGTATAGGATCTTGAGAGCAGTGAAAAATAGGTTTGGCTCAACGAATGAGATAGGAATTTTTGAGATGACGACTGAAGGTTTAAAGGAGGTTAAAAATCCATCGGAGATATTTCTTTCGGAGAGGACATTTGGGGTATCGGGTTCTTCTGTTGTCGCATGTATTGAGGGCACGAGACCACTTTTAGTTGAGGTTCAGGCGCTTGTCACACCAGCAACTTATGGGACGCCGCAGAGGACAGCAATTGGGTTTGATTATCATAGGCTTTCGGTTCTTCTTGCTGTGCTTGAAAAGAAAGTTGGGATAAGATTAAGCGGATATGATGTTTTCATAAAAATTGTCGGGGGTTTGAGGATTGACGAGCCAGCTATTGACCTTGGAGTTGTCACTTCAATTGTTTCAAGTTTAAAAGATATACCTGTGGATTCACAATCGGTTGTGGTTGGAGAAATTGGGCTTAGTGGCGAGGTTAGATCGGTTACGCAAATAGAAAGACGAGTTCAGGAGTCCGCAAAGCTTGGTTTTAAAAAAATTATCATTCCCAAAAACAATATGCGTGGTTTAAAAGTCGACGCTGAAATTGAAATTGTCGGGATCAGGAAAGTAAATCAAGCACTTGAAGAACTTTTAAACATTTAAAAATTAAATTAGGCAAAAATGAAAGAAGCTCTTGGTCTTATTGGATTGATAGCGATTGTGATATGCTGGATACCTCAAACATATGAATCGGTTAAGCGCGGTTACACGAATATGAACTTATACTTTCTCTTGATCTATTTTGTCGGGAGTTTGTCGCTTACAATTTATGCCATTGGGAATTTTGTCTTTTTTACACTTAATTTTCTCGCTGCTGTTGGGAGCTTGATCAATCTTTATTTTAAATTTTTCCCGCGCGTTAAAATAAATAGTGGAAATGTTGGTGAAAATAATCCTTGCGACGAGAAACAAGCACAAGGTTGAGGAGATAAAGCAAATTTTGGAAATTTATCTTGAACCGAATTTATACTCCCAAATTGAAATTTTAGATGTCGGTAATTTTTCCTGGATTCCAGAGATAGAGGAAGATGGGAAAACATTTGCCGAAAACGCTTTGAAGAAAGCCAGAACAGTTCACGAATTTACGGGGCTTTGTTCAATTGCTGATGATAGCGGGATTGAAGTTGATTTTCTAAATGGTGAACCCGGAATATATTCGGCGAGGTATGCAGGTAAAGGTGCAACGGACGAGGAAAACAATAGAAAACTTTTAAAGTTGCTTGAGGGGGTTCCGATTGAAAAAAGGACGGCAACTTTCAGGTGTGTGATTGCTTATGTTGATGGAGAAGTTGAAAAAGTTTTTGAGGGGGAAACAAGAGGGAAGGTTATTTTCGAGCCCCGCGGGATGGGTGGCTTTGGATACGACCCATTGTTTGTTCCCGATGGATATGAGTTAACCTACGCCGAGATGCCGAAGGAGTTGAAAAATAGAATAAGTCATAGGTCAAAGGCTCTTCAAAAGTTTATTGAATTTTTACGGACATATTTTGAATCTAAAAACAAATTTTAAAGATCAAGTGAAGAGGAACAAAAGCAAAAAACTTTACATCAAGGCTCAGAATTTAATTCCTGGTGGTGTAAATTCTCCCGTTAGGGCTTTCAAATCTGTTAATTCACTTCCTCTTTTTATCGCCAAAGCATCAGGTTCAAAAATATGGGATGTGGATGGGAACAAGTTCATCGATTATGTGATGTCTTGGGGACCTTTGATACTTGGGCATTCAAATCCGGAGGTTGTTTCCGCAGTTAAAAGTGTTTTAAAAAACGGGACAAGTTATGGTGCGCCTACGGAGATTGAAGTTAAAATGGCTGAATTGATAAGCAAAATGATGCCATCGGTGGAGCTTGTTCGGATGGTCAATTCTGGCACGGAGGCGACGATGAGTGCAATTAGGCTTGCAAGAGCTTATACGGGGAGGAAGAAAATTATAAAATTTGAAGGTTGTTACCACGGGCATGCGGATAGCTTTCTTGTCAAGGCAGGTTCAGGTGCTACGACGCTTGGGATACCAAGCAGTCCAGGTGTTCCTGATGAAATCGCTTCGCTTACTTTAAACGCAAAGTATAACGATATTGAATCTGTTCAAAAGTTGATAGATGAAAACAAAGGGGAAATCGCTTGTATAATCGTTGAGCCTGTTGCGGGAAATATGGGTGTGGTTTTGCCTAAAAATGATTTTTTGAAAAAGCTTCGCGAGTTATGTGATAGAGAAAAAATCGTTTTGATATTTGATGAGGTGATAACAGGTTTTAGGCTTTCGCTGGGTGGAGCTCAAGAGTATTTCGGTGTTAAAGCTGATCTGACGACGCTTGGGAAAATAATAGGTGGTGGTTTTCCTGTCGGGGCTTACGGTGGCAAAAAAGAAATTATGGAACTTGTGGCGCCATCTGGACCTGTATATCAAGCTGGAACTCTTTCTGGAAATCCGATTGCGATGACCGCTGGGTATACCACATTGAAAATTTTATATGAAAGGAGAAAAACTCTTTACAAACAACTTGAGATCAAAGCCAGAACCCTTGCCGAAAGTTTCAAAGATATCGCTGATAAAAATGGGGTTAAAGTTCATGTGAATCAGATTGGTTCAATGTTAACTGTGTTTTTCAATGATTATGAAGTTTATGATTACGAATCAGCTTTGAGGTCGGATGTGAAGAAATTTGCGATGTTTTTCAATTTAATGCTTGAGAATGGGGTTTATCTTCCGCCATCACAATTTGAAGCGATGTTTTTGTCGGCAGCTCATACCAATGAAGATATAGAAAAAACTATTAAGGCGTTTGAAATATCTATTCGGAATCTCAAAGCATAAAGGATTTGAAAGCAAGGGATAAAAAATTTTTAGCGAAGTTCTTAATTTGTATTTTCACTTTTAATGTTTCTTTTTCTGGGATG
>JBKBWH010000139.1:0-5246 GCA_046289115.1 Candidatus Kryptonium sp. | reverse complement strand
CCATCTAAATCTGATGTGTGAACTGACCAAGGATAACTCCCAACACCAACATCACCAACCCTAACAAAACTTAAACTACCATCATTGCGAAGTATTGATACTGTGTTTGAACCCTCATTTGCAACCACAATATCAACATCTCCATCTCCATCTAAATCTGATGTGTGGACTGAATGAGGATTACTCCCAACTCCAACATCGCTTGCCCTAACAAATGAAGCACTTCCATCTTCAACTTTCACAGTAAAACTCCATACATACGAACTCGGAACTGTATTCCCATCAGCAAACCTTATACCCCTCGTCAATATGACACTTACTACCTCCCCAGGCTTGAAATCCCTCACTGGGTCAATCAACAATGTCCTCGTATCCGAAAAATACCTCATATTCGTAGCATAAAAACCGCTCCCCGAGCCCAACACCTTAACGGTTGCACCTGTAAGCGAGGTTGAATCTATATCATAAGCAAACTTAACCTCTATACTCGCATCCCTCAAAACATTTAATGCATTCCGAGATGGTGTAGTTGACACAATCCATGATTGAGAGACCAGAAGCGAAGAATTTAAACAGATAAATAAAACCGTTAAAAATTTTTTCATACCCGGCTACCTGTCTTTTTTATTAAAAAACCTTTACAACTTCCGGGACCAACTCTTTGATTTGAACTGCTTGGTTATCGCTGTTTCTCATCGTTGAACTGTTATCAAACTTAATTTCGCTGCTGGTTCCGCTTGAAACATTAGGCAAAACTTTAAACCTTATCTTTCCAATTGGTCCAGTTCCATTGACATTGGTCGGGTTGCCCCCAGCGACAGCCAAATTTATCTCCACCCTTCCAACCCCTTTATCAACGGAAACGAAATCTATAATATTACCCCCATTTTTAAGCAATATGCTTTTTGAATCTTTATACACCTCAACATTTTCAACATCAAATATACTCGTGTTGTATGATATAATTATCTTCACCCCTGCAAAATCGCTGGCTTCTTCAATATATACTTCTGTATCAAAGCTTGAATTCGGTCTGACTTCAACTTTCCTTGGGACAAACATAAGTGCAGGTCCTTTAACAGCGTCAACTGTAAAATTGACTTGAGTTGGTTCTTGCTGTTCAATGTTATTTATATATTTTGCCTTCACCATAAATGTATGCTTCCCCTCATCAAGATAAGTAAATGTCACCTCCTTAACACTTCTCCACTCAGACCATGGCTGATTGTCAAGTTTATAACTAAAACTCATCAAATTATCCGCTTGATTCCCCCGCCATTTAAATGTAACTGTATGTTCAGTGACAATGCTATTATTGCTTGGTCCAGATATAATTTCAGCCTTTGGCGGTTGATAACCCGGACTTTTTGGATCAATCGGATTTTCCCTCTCGGGCGGGGGTGGCTCAGTTACAATATTACAACCAACAAGAGCCAAAAAGATTGAAAAAATGTAAAAATACCTCATAAAAACTTCCATCGTTTATTTATAATTCAAAGTCGCTCTTGTCAGTTCGCGTTTTTCTATAATCAAACTCACATCAAATTAAAAGAGCCATTAAAAACCAATGCTCACATTTATTGAACTACCCCTTACCCCTACTTTAAATACCCTCTCACTATACACCTTGTCCGGCGAGAAAATAATCGCATCAACGAGATTAAATAACCATATTGCAGATACAACGCCTGAACCTATGAAAAAGTAATTCTTAGACTTCTTCATTGAATCGTAATTTTTCCTCATAAGCGAATAATAATTCTCCATTTTATCAATATCATTAGCTGACAGATAGAGGTTTCTATACTTTTCATATTCATTTTTGTAACCAATGTACTTAAAAAAATAGTTAACCGTAAATGCCCCAGCAGCTATTTCAGATACGATTAAAAGCATACCCATATCTTCTCTGCCCATATAAATCTGTCCAGCTCCAGGGAGAAGAGCAGAAAGAATGATAGAGGTAGACTTTGACTTTGGTTCCATTGTCAAGACAACATCCATATCAGGCTTATCAACTTTTATCTTCCGAGTGGTAGAATGATAGCCAAGTTTGTTTAACTTGATTTCATAAACACCGTAAACAAGTTCAATTTCTTTAGCGGGCAACCTAGAAATATTCTTTTGAGTCCCTTCACCTTTTATCAAGACATCGACATTGCCCCTAATCCCGACTAAATTTACTTTTGAACGCATCTTTTCAAGTTTCGCTTCAACTTTAACCCTATCAGCCGAGACTAAATCAACCTCTTGAGAATAATCTTGATAATCCGCAAGAGCAAGTTTTATAACATGTTTATCTTTTTTAAGTTTTGGGAGGTAAAGGGGAGTTTTACCCACAACTTTACCATTCAAAATAACATCTGCCCCAATTGGAGTGCTTACAACTTCAAGAAAACCAGCCTTTTCAAGTTTCACATTTAAATCATGATAATCTTCACTGATCTCAAATTCACCCATATAATCAAAATAGCCATCAAGTTTAAGTTCAACTTTATATTTCCCAAATTCATATATATCCACATCCAAAGGCGTCTTACCAAGTTTTTCCCCATTGATATAAATATCCGCCCCTTCCGGTTCAGATTTAACTTCGAGCATTGATACCCTCATTCTCGGTATGAAAACAAATTCACCACCCCTATCTCCAACAAGTATTCCATATTGTGGCGTTTGCTGTCCCCTTGATTCAGATGTAACTCTTGGGAGTATATAGCTTGCGAGCTCACTTGCCGTAATTATACCATTTTTGTCAAGGTCAGCAAAGCCTTCATCAAGCCCTTTAAGAAGATGAAATGTGAAAACACTATGTCCACCTGGACCAGTGTCAAAAACAGGCTGATCTCTGCCACCTGCTGTCAATGCCTGCCTTGTCCTTCTTTTTGAAACGATCTCAACAAAACTAATCGCATCAGCAGCGATAGTAGGCTGTGAACGAGCAAATATCAAACCACCATAGCAAGCATCCATAACAAAATATAAATGCTTCGCAGGAATTGCCTCCGAGATTTCATTTAATTGGTCAGTTGATATAGCAGTCAAAACAGGCTGGGATGGGTCTGCATCAACAGGAAGAATATAACCCCTCTCTTTCCCCTCAGGCAAAGGCACCGTTATACCGTGACCTGCAAAGAAAACAAAAACCCTATCATCTTCAAATGTTTCCTTTATCAATCTTTCAAATGCCTTAAGTATATTCTCCTTCGTGGCATCGGAATCATAAAGCTTTATAACATATTTCGAGCCAAAGCCATACTTTTTAATCAAAAGATTTGCAACAGCCTCGGCATCATTTAGTGCATACCTTAACTTATTTGCTTTAACATATTCGTTAATACCTATTATCAAAGCCCAGCTTCTCTTAAAAAATGGACTTCCTCCCTTATCAGTCCCTAATTTTAAACCTATCCCCCTAAGAGATTCTGTTGTGTCCCTTTGTTGTGAAAGTAGTGGGAAGTAAAATAAAAAGAGGGCGAATAAAACTAAAATAATTCGCTTCATCTTACTTTATCCCTCTATGTTTTAACCTTCTGCAGGAATATAAAAAATTCAAAAATAAAAGTCAAGGGAGCGTCTCAAAATGTAAAGCAATCCCCTAAAATTACCTAAGCCAACCCTTTAATCCCTCTGAACACTGAAAACACCGTACACAAAATTTCTCAACCCCTTACACCCCAATTCATTTTAATTCTTCCCTTAAATTTTTAAATTTACTTAGTCTTAAATAAAACCAACTAAAAAGATGCTATGATAAAACGAGCTTTAACTTTAATCGCCCTTATCCCGGCACTCCTACTTGCTCAATTCAAATCCCAAAACATCGAATCTTCAAAAAACGACGAATTCATCTCAAAAAGAAAGCTTACTGCTTTAACCTATTCAACTTTTATTCCGGGTGCGGGACAATTTTACCTTGGACATAAAATAAAAGGAGCATTCTTCACCTTGACATCTTTCGGCTCACTTGTCGTAACAATCGTCTCACAAAATAATCTCGTCGGAGGGAATGAACGACTTGAAAACCTTGAGATGCAATACATAAGCACAATGAACTGGGAAAAAGCAGAACAAATTTGGCAAGAAATGCTTCGCGTCAAATCCGACATCGATAAAGATTACAAACGAAGAAATTTATTTCTTGGCATAACCGTGGGGATGTGGGTTGCAAATATAATTGATGTTTTATTCTTCACCTCCGACAAAGGTGCCGGCGATATATTTGGATACAACAAATCATTGCTTGAAATTGAAAGTAGGAACAAAGAAGTTATGCTTACGGTAAAACTTAACTTTTAAAACTTTATGCGCGAAAAGATAGAAAAACTTCTAAACGATTATAAAAGCGGAAAAATTGATATTGATGAATTTATAAATGAGCTTCGATGGTTTCCCTTTGAGAATATTGAATTTGCACATGTCGACCATCATAGAATGTTCAAACACAATTTCCCCGAAGTTATACTCTGTCAATGGAAAACACCCAAGCAAGTGCGTGAGATCGCAAAACGAATTCTTGAAAGATCAAACCTTCTTCTCGCAACAAGAGCAAGCCCAGAACATTTCAAAGAGGTGAAAAAAATCGCAAAAGATGCAAAGTATAATGAACTTGCAAGAACCATAACTGTCGCTCGAGGTGAAATAAGAAAAGACGATAAAAAAGGAAAAATTTTGATTATAACTGCTGGAACCGCAGATCTGCCCGTTGCCGAAGAAGCAAAGGTTACAGCTGAAATTCTCGGAAATGAGGTCGAATTTCTGTATGATGTTGGGGTTGCAGGGTTACATCGTTTGTTTTTAAATCTTGATAAATTAAAAAATGCAAGCGTGATAATCGTAGTTGCTGGAATGGAGGGGGCTTTGCCAAGCGTTGTAGGTGGACTTGTCGGGGTTCCGGTCATCGCAGTTCCAACCTCAGTCGGATATGGTGCAAACTTCAATGGTTTAGCTCCACTTCTTACAATGCTTAACACCTGTGCCCCTGGGGTTGTCGTAGTAAATATTGACAATGGCTTCGGCGCAGCCTTTGCAGCAACGCTTATGAATAGAAAATGAAAAACCACAATGAAAAAAGTTAAATTAAAGTACGGGAAAACCGAATTAGAGCTTGAACTTCCTGGACATGCTGAAATTTTAACACCAAAACTTAAACCCCCGAAGCAAGATGAAATTGAAATTTTAAATAACGCTTTAGACAACCCGATCGATTCACCAAGGCTTGAAAATTTCATACGAAACGAGGACAAGGT